>DAOWHY010000002.1 GCA_030641185.1 Candidatus Moraniibacteriota bacterium
AATATTCACAAAAGAACGAGGCAGTGCCTCGTTCCTACGAAAGACAAAGCAATTTTTGAAAATTTATACAAAGCTCAATGCAATTGCGGATATTGGCATGGCCTGTTTGGAGGATTCTATCTTGGACACATCAGAGGGGCAATTTATGAAAATCTTATCAAGGCGGAAAAAGAGCTGGACAGAAAATATAATGGTAATTCTTTGATCGTTCAAAAAGCTGATTTTGATTTTGACGGACTCCTGGAAATAATTGTGAAAAATAAACATATTATCAGTTCTTTTTCTGCCAGAGGCGGGGCGCTTTTGGAATTGAGTTATAAAGAAAAGAATTTTAATTTACTCAATACAATAACAAGGCAAGAAGAGTCATATCATAATAAGATTAAATATAATGATAAGAAAAAGAAAAAGAATAAACGGATTAAAAAAGAAGAAATTATTTATGACAAATATGAAAGATTGAGTTTGGTTGATCATTTGCTAGACAAAAAAATAACTTTAAATAATTTTAATAAACAGCAAAAATTCAAAACTCTTTCTGATGATATTTATAAGTTAGATGTTGACAAAAGAGAAAGGTCGGTAGATTTAAATTATAAATATAAAGGCAAAAACTTGGAATTCACAAAAAAGATAGGCGTAGCCTTAAACGCCGGAATGAATGTGAAATATACTTTCCAAAATGATGATTTGCTTAAAAAATATAATTTTGCGACAGAGTTTAATCTATTTTTTGAATCTATGAGATATGTGAAATTTTATAGCGAGAAAAGAGAAATGGATTTGAGGAGAAAAATAAAATTGAGAAAGATAAAAAGTTTGAAAATAGTTGACGGGTTTAAAAATATTTCTTTGCAGTTTGATTTTAGCGAAGCGGATGTATTCATTGTCCCGATTTATTCTTACGCCAACTCACAAGACGGACCAGAGAAAGTTTTTCAGGAAGCGTCTATTTTGTTTATTAAAAAAGATAAGGGAAGAGCGTTTGATTTGAAGTTAAGGATAAATAAAAAAATAGATGAATTTTTTTAAGAAAGTTAAAATAAAAAATATTAAAAAGCCAAAAAAAAGAAGATATCTATATATCTATTTTAAAATTTGCAAAAAAAGAAGGATTTGAAGGATTGGATTATAATAATATTTATCAATTAGCAAAAGATAAAGGATGTTTAAGCAAAGAAGAACTATGTGAAATTAAAAAGTATGAAATAGATAGATTGAATGGGATTTCTGATATTACTGAAAGCAAAAAAATTAAATTAGATGCTATGTGGAGTGAAATAATGAGTGTAAATTCTAATAAAGGTTCAAATCAAAATAGAATAATGAGTTTTGAAAGTTATTTTAAACTTATAGAGCATGAAGAGCTTTCAGAGGCTAGAAGGAACGCAAAAATAGCGAGTTGGTTAGCAATGACTGCTATTATAATTTCAGTGTTTTCAGTTATAGTATCATCAAAACCAATTGAATTTAAAAGTCCAATAAAGATAGATAACCAACAATTAGAAGAAATTCAAAATTCAAAAGCTGATATAAAAAATTTAGAAAATAAATTAAACATTATTATAAATAATCAAGAAGAGAGTATTAAATTAAATAAGAAAAATAGTACTTTTTTGGAAGAAATAAAGTAATTATTGCAAAAGGACTGCTCTTGATTAAGAGCAGTCCTTTTTATTATCAGAAACAAAATTTAATGCTATAATATAAACATAGATTTAAAAATATTTATATGAGAATCAACAAAAATTTATGGATAGCAGGCGGATATTATGTGGATTTTGACGCTTATGAGCAGTTTCGGATAATTGGGCCGAATAATCATCTTTATTGCGGATTGATCGATGTGCCGAGGCACAAGATTACAATTAACTCAATAAAAGACGAAGACAATGTTCTGTATGTTAAAGGGCATTTTAATAGTCAGAAAATAAATTTATATTATCCGGCGATGGATGATGTAAGAACTGTTCGGGAAGAAATTGGTGCGGAAACTTTTTTGCAGATCAGGGAAAGGGTTTATGATCGGCTCGTTCCTCATTTTGCGAGAAAAGCAAAAAAGGATGGAAAGACTACATTGAAATTTAAAAGAATGTATGGAAAAAAATATTACCAGACAATTTTTGAATTTAATGGCGGTGTTGAAGCAAAAAAAATAAAAAGACCTTTCGCGGGCTTTAAGATACATACTAAGGCAAAAAAAATAGGTTTTATCATAAAAGCAAGCACGAATGATTTAAATAATAATAAAATAAAAAGGGTAAGTTTAATAAATAAAAAGGATTTTGACTTTCAGATTTTTGGGAAAAAGAAAGATTTGATTGAAAAAATATGGACGCAAACAGAAATTGAAATTAAGCATCTGCTTGAATGGGAAAAAACTTCCGGTGATCGCTTTGGAACCATATTTCCCAGAGATTGGATGGAAGCGGCTGATATCGGATATCATGATCTTACCCCGGAAGCGCGCAGTTATATGTACGAGGAATCTCTTAAAAATGTAAACGCAAGAGGGGAAGGGTGGCACGAAGATGTTGTTGGAGAGTTTAAATATGAATATGAAATATCCGGGAAAGGCGTGTTAGACAGGCATATGATCGATATTGAGCCAAAATATTTAATGAGCATTGAATATCTACCGCAAAGTTTTTGGATGGAAAAAGACAACAGAAGAAAAATGCACTTGATCGCAAAATATGTTTTGCGGCAGGCAAAAGCGAGAGGACACATAACATTTAAAAAACATAATGATACGGGGAATTGGAGAGATAGCGGAAATGCTTTTCGGAGAATAAGCGATTTTATCGCACCTTTTGACGTTAATGCTGTTTTCTATCCCAAAGCGCTTCAGTCTATAAAGGATAACTACAGAGAGCTTGGATTTAAAAATGATGAGGTTTCAGAAATAAAAGATATTTACGAAAAATGGAAAGATAAAAGAAAGGAATATGAATTTCAAAATGAAGATGGCAGTTTGGCCTATGCCATTGCGCTTTATGGAGTTAAAGAAAAGAACGGAAAATTTGCGTATAAAAAAATGGAATTAAACCATGTTGATGAATCTTATCTTTATACATATTGCAGAGGAAATAGGAAAGAATTGGAAAGCTTTTGCAAACGGCTTTTGAATCCTGATTATTTCTATACAAGATCAGGACCGCTTATCACCGCCAGGAAAAGCAAGTATTTTTATACTCCTCAGGAATATCACGGACTGGTTATCTGGATCAAGCAAACCGCGTTTGTTGTTTTAGGGCTTAGCAAACATTTGAAACTTTCTATAATTGAAGGATGGCCTGTTAGCACGCAAAGGATGATCAAAGATACAATTTTGAAAATTACCGAGGATACATTGAATGCAGTAGAGCAAATGAAATCTATTCCTGAGGTTTATGTTGATGTTAAAGGAAAACCGGTCCCGTATCACGAACTTACTGGAAGTAAAAACGAAGGCAGTGAAGTCCAGCTTTGGTCTGCCGTTGGGATTAGGCGAATTATAAGGAAATATTATGAATTGTTGACGGATGAGATTTATGAGATATGATCATTGTAATTAATTGTAATTTGTAGTAATTTTCTACGGCGCTTTAGCGCACGGTCGGTGAGGTTTTAACCTCGCGAGAAAATAAATAATTTTGTTGAGTTAAATTTCGCGAGGTTAAAACCTCGCAAACCCTCGGCTAAAGCCGGGTAGAATATTCATATTACTAAATCATCACTATGAAAAATAAAAAAATTCTAGCATTTGATATCGGCGGGACAAAAATTGCCAGCGGGATTGTTGAGTTTAAAAAAGATGGTTATCAGATTTTTGATTATCAAAAAAATGCCACGCCGAAAGATAAAAAAGAGGTTGTTCAAAGATTAATGGAGCTAATAGTTTATTATAAGAAAGGCAACAGTTTTAATAGAACAGGAATTGGAATTGCGGGACAAATTGATCATGAAAACGGCATAATAAAACATACACCAAATATTAATATTCCCGATAATACAAATTTAAAGAAAATTATTAAAGAAACAATCGGCGAAAATGTGGAAATTGAAAATGATGTGAAATGTTTTGCTTTATCTGAGAATGTTTTTGGAAGAGTAAAAAAATATCATAATGTTGTTTATCTTGCGATTGGAACAGGAATTGGAGGGGCAATTGAAATTGATGACAAACTATATCGCGGTGAAAATAATATTGCTGGAGAATTTGGGCATATGGTTATAGATAGTAATGGAAAAAAATGCGCTTGTGGAAATAAAGGTTGTTGGGAACAATATGTAGCAGGAAGAGCGATTGAAAAATTATATTTTGAGTTATATAAACAAAAAAAGAAAGCTAAAGAAATTGCTATTGATTCTGCAAGAGGAGTTAAAAAAGACAAGAAAGTAATCAAACAAGCAAGTTCTTATTTTGCGACGGGATTAGTAAATATTATCAATACAATAAATCCAGAAGTCATAGTTATTGGAGGAAGCGTTATTAAACAAGATGAAATTTTAAAATTGGCAAAAAAAGAGGTATTAAAAAAAGTTTTAATACCAGGCAAAAAAACAATTATATTGAAATCTAAATTAGGAAATGAAGCCACCTTAGTCGGTGCGGGGTTGTTGTGATAACAATTAAGTTAAATTTTAAAATGTCCGAAGCTCTTATTTTGCTTTGGCGTATAAATAAGCATCAAAATAGCGATTCTTATTTTTTAAACTTTTCTTCATAATTCCCTCTTTTTTATATCCGCGTTTTATGGCAACCTTTTCGCTTGCTTTATGCTTAATATTCATAATTATTTCTATTCGTTTTAACTTTAGTTTTTTAAAGCTAATTTTTTCAAGTTCTTTGACAGCTTCTGTAGCAATTCCCTTTCCCCAATATTTTTCATCAATAAAATATCCGATTTCACCAATGAAATTTCTATGCTGATTTATTTTTATTCCACATGCCCCAACAACGAGTCTGTTGTATAATATTGAATAATTATGTTCAATATTCTTTTTTCTTTTTTCTATATTTTGCTCTAGAAATTTTATTTCATCATTAACGTTTTTTACTTCTGTTGTAAGAAATTTAAAATTAGGATTTTTTAATATTTCATAAAATCGTTTAGCGTCAGAAACTTTTTGTGGTCTTAATTCTATTTTTAACATATCTTTAGAATAAATTTATTTATCAATAATTATTTTCACAAACCTTCTTTTCCCAATCTGTACAATCATCCCATTTTTCACTTTAATATTTTCATCAAAATCTTTCTGAACGACATCATCAATTTTTACTCCGCCTTGTTGGACAAGTCTTCTGGCGTCACTTGTACTACCAGATAATTTTGTTTCAACTAATAAATTTACCAGCTTGTAGCTTGTAGCTTGTAGTTTACAACTTTCTATATCGGAAGGTTTTTGTTTGTCTCGGAAAATTTTATTAAATTCTTCTTTCGCTTTCTCTGCGGATTTTTTGTTGTGATAAATTTCAATGATATTTTTGGCAAGTTTTACTTTCAAATCGCGCGGGTTTTTTAAAGGATCTTTTAAATCAATTTTTATTTGCTGCAGTTCATTTTCGGAAATATTAGTTAATAATTTAAAATAATAAAAAATCATCTCATCAGAAATAGACATAATTTTTCCGAACATTGAATTTGGTTTTTCTGTGATGCTGATGTAATTATCAAGACTTTTACTCATTTTTTCTTTGCCGTCTAATCCAACTAAAAGAGGGCAAGTTAAAACATTTTGCTCAGGCATATTCATTTTTCTTTGCAAATCTCTGCCGGCGAGCATATTGAATTTTTGGTCTGTGCCGCCGATTTCCACATCCGCTTCAATCATAATTGAATCATATGCTTGCATAACTGGATACATAATTTCACTGGCGGCGATATCAATTCCGCTTCTTAATCTTTTGGAAAAATCATCTCGTTCTAAAATTCTGGCAACGGTAAATTTGCTGAGGAGTTTTAAAATATCTTCAAAATTAAGTTTTGCAAACCATTCGCTGTTATATCTTATCTCTGTTTTTTTTACATCTAAAATTTTCCCGACTTGCTCAAAATAGCTTTCCGCGTTTTTTTTCACTTCCTCGCTTGAAAGCGCCGGACGCGTTTTTGATTTTCCCGAAGGATCGCCGATCATTCCGGTATAGTCGCCGATAATAAAAACAACCTGATGTCCGAGATCTTGAAACTCTTTCAGCTTTCGTAAAACAATAGAATGCCCCAAATGCAAATCCGGTCTTGATGGATCACAGCCAAGTTTGATTCGTAATTTCTTCCCCGAATTTAATTTTTTCTCCAAATCAGTTTTTATAATAACTTCTTCTGTGTTGTGAGTGAGGAGGGTTTTGATTTTATTGTTCATTTTTTTGGCTAAGATTTAAGTTGATTAAAATTGATCTTAACAATTTAAATTTAACACAGTTATAATTTTAAGGCAAAAAAAGAGTAGAGTCGTAATCTTGTATTTTGTCAAGATAATTGCTATTATAAACAGGTGAGAAATAGATGTAAATTATATAAGTTAAGTTTATTTCACTTTAATAAATTATACGAAGAATATTGTTTATTGAGACTTACTGGATTCCCGCCTCCGCGGGAATGACAGAAAATGATGAAGTAATACTCAATACTCAATACTAAATACTCGTTATGCCCGTACGAAAAAAATATAGAAAACAAAGTTTGATTGTAAAACGAAGAAAGAAAGCTACTCGTTTGAAAGGGCTTAGTTTAAAGTTGCCCAAGTTAAGTCTTAGAAAGAAGAAAGCGGTTAAAAATTTATATAGTGAAAATAAAAATAATAATAAGCGATTGATTAAAAAAAGCGCCGCGCCTTCTTTATTGGGAAAATTCAAAAAACTTTTTGTGGGTGGTGGCAAAAAAAGCAAAAAGAGATTTAAAAGGACATTTAAAACAGCTTTTAGATTAGCGGCTATTTTATCTGTAATCGGATTAACTGTAGTAGTCGGCATTTTTATATATTTTTCAAAAGATATTCCCGATCCAAACAAGATAACTGATCGTAGTGTCGCTCAATCAACCAAAATTTTTGACCGAACTGGCGAGCATCTTTTATATGAAATTCATGGGGAAGAAAAAAGGACGATTATTTCTCTTGATGATGTTTCAAAACACCTAATAAACGCGACAATTTCTTCAGAAGACCAAAAATTCTATGATCATTATGGAATTGATTTTAAGGGAATAGCGCGAGCAGTCTATAAAGACATAATTGCGGGCGAAAAGGCTCAGGGCGCTTCAACGATTACTCAGCAGCTGATTAAAAATTCCACTTTAACTTCGGAAAAAACTTTTACGAGGAAAATAAAGGAAATAATTTTAGCGATTGAAACGGAACAAAAATTTAGTAAAGATGAAATTTTGGAGATGTATCTCAACCAAATTCCCTATGGCTCTAATGCCTATGGAATAGAAGCGGCGGCAAAAACATTTTTCGGCAAGTCTGCCAAGGATCTTGATATTTCAGAAGCGGCATTGTTGGCCGGTCTTCCAAAAGCGACAACCTATTATTCGCCTTATGGCGCGCATCCTGAAGCTTTGGAATCTCGCTACAAAAATATAATTAACCAAATGCTTCAAGAGGGATATATAAGCGAAGAGGAAGCAAGAGAGGCCAGAGAAGTAGAAATATTAAAGAAAATAAAACCGTTTCAAGAAAATATAACAGCGCCACATTTTGTGATGTTTGTTAAACAGCAATTAGTGGATGAATTTGGCGAGGAGAAAGTTGAAAAGGGCGGGTTGAAAGTATATACCACTCTTTTTTACGAGATGCAGATGATTGCTGAAGACGCGGTTAGAAATGGAGCAGAGGAAAACGCAAAAAATTATGATGCTCACAATGCCGCCTTGGTAGCGATTGATCCGAAAACGGGAAAGATTTTATCAATGGTTGGCAGTAAAGATTATTTTAATATTGAAGAAGACGGTAATGTTAATGTTGCTATTTCGCCTTATCGCCAGCCAGGCTCGTCCTTTAAGCCGTTTGTTTACGCAACCGCTTTTAAAAAGGGTTATACGCCGGATACAATTCTATTTGACACCTATACAAACTTTGGCATTGACGGAAGTGGAAAAGAGTTTCGTCCGCAAAACTACAATTTAAAATATTCCGGACCGGTAACAATAAGACGGGCGTTGGCTATGTCTCTTAACGTTCCAGCGGTAAAAACGTTATATTTAACAGGAATAGAAGATAGCATTCAGACTGCTCGCGATCTTGGAATTACAACTCTTAATAATCCGGATACATATGGTTTATCTTTAGTGCTGGGAACTGGCGAGGTTAAATTATTAGATATGGTTTCCGCTTATGGAGTTTTTGCGAATGATGGATATAAAAATGATTATGTGAGCATTTTGAAAATAGAAGATTATAACGGAGAAATTTTAAAAGAATTTAAAGAAGATTCTAAACAAGTTTTAGACGCGGAAATAGCAAGAAATGTGACAAGTATTTTATCTGATAATGTCGCCAGAACTCCGGCTTTTGGTTCAAAGAGCGATCTATATCTTGGCGAGAGATCAGTTGCGGCTAAAACAGGAACAACAAATAGTTATAAAGACGGTTGGACGATTGGCTATACGCCGAGTTTGGCAGCAGGTGTTTGGGCGGGAAATAATAGTTCTAAAAAAATGAAGCGCGCTGGAGGGATTAAGGCGGCGGCGCCAATCTGGAATGATTTCATGTCGCGAGTTTTGGCGCTTGATCCAATTGAAAAGTTTGCATCTCCAAAGCCGATAAAAACAAACAAGCCAGTTCTTAATGGAGAATATAAAAGCGAGGTAATTATAAAACTTGATAAGGCGTGCGGAGATAAATTGGCAAATGAGTTGACGCCAGAGGATCAAATAGAAGAAAAGGTATATTTAACGGCGCATAACATTTTATATTATGTTGATAAAAATGACCCGCAAGGAAACTATCCGAAAAATCCAGCCGAAGACGAACAATTTGTAAGGTGGGAAGGACCAGTTTTGGAATGGCTGGGAGAAAACGCGGATGAGATAAATGTTGAGTTGCCGACGGAAGTTTGTAATTTAAGAAATGAAGATAGTTTGCCAATTTTGGAAATTGTCTCTCCGCAGAATAATCAAATTATTCAAGGTGATAAAATAAAAGTAAAAGCCGAAGCACTGGCGGAATTTGACATTAGCCAGATTGATTTCTATTTTGATGATGTTTTAATAGGAATTGGAAAAGTTTCTCCCTATGAAATTTATTATAAAATACCTGTTGGAACTGAAGAGGGCGCGCATCAGATTATTGTTCGAGCATATGATCAAATCGGCAGTTCGGTGGAAAGGAAGATATCGGTAATAATAAGCGACAATCAAGTTTTATATCTGCAGCCGATTTTGGGAAAAGATTTTCCATATGTTCTAAATGCGATAAAATCAAATAATGCCGCGGAAAGCGTGACTTTTTATTATCAGTTGGACAGTATTTTTGATGCGGATTTAAATCTAATCCAAAAACCCGGACCGAAATACGAAATCAGAAAAACGACTTTCCCCGTGCCCGGAGAGGAAAATTTATATCAGACTTTGTGGGAAGAAGACAAAACATATTTCATCTCCGGGAAATATAAAATTTTTGCGGTGTCGGAAGATAAGAGGGGAAAATTACAGGAGAGTAATGCGAGGTTTGTGGAGATTAAATAATTTTTTATTTTTTTTGTCATCCCAGAATTTTTTTCTAAAAGCGAAGCTTTAGAAAAAAATATCTGGGATCCAGTTAGTCTCATTTTAATAAGTTATACGGAAGATATTATTTATTGAGATAAACTGGATTCCTGCCTCCGCGGGAATGACAAAAACGAGAGATGAACTTTAATTATAATAACATAAACATGGCGAGAATTTTAATTTTTGGGGATAGTATAACTTATGGAGCCTGGGATGTGATGAGGGGGGGGTGGGCAGATCAATTGAAAGTTTTTTGTATGGAAAGGGAATTGAAAGATCCAAAATTTAATTATTCTGTTTATAATCTCGGAATTTCTGGAGATAATTCTGATGATTTATTGGAACGGTTTGAATTTGAAATAAAACAAAGATTACATAAAGAAGATGAAATGATTTTGATTTTTGCAATCGGCATAAACGATTCTCAATTTATTTACAGTGAAAATAATTTTAGCGTACTTGCTGATAAATTTCAACAAAATATAAAACAATTGATAAACTTTTCAGGAAAAATATCTAATAAAACTGTTTTTATCGGACTTACTCCTGTTGATAAATCTAAAACATTGCCAATTCCATGGGATACTGATAAATCTTATGAGAATAAATATATTTCAAATTATAACAATATTATAAAATCCATTTGCCGAGAAAAACAAGTTTATTTTCTTGATATGTTTAAGGAATTTAAGAAAACAGATCATAAGGAATTATTAGAAGACGGATTGCATCCGAATTCAGAGGGGCATCAGAAAATGTTTGAGATTGTGAGAGATTTTTTGATGAATGAGGGGATAATAAAATAAAATATTTTTATAGCGATTTAACAAGGGGCTCCAGTCAGGAGACTGGAGCCAACAAAAGATTGACAACAGTCCCAACAAAATAAATCAAACAAAAAAAAGAAGGCGACATTGGCTAATGTCGCCTTCTTTTTTAATTTATCTCAAACCGATACAACCAGTAAATCCAACGCTAATCTCGGATTTATTTTTCCCGTTTTGATTGCCAAATCGGCGTCAAATAATTTTTGGTATATTTTCTTTAAATCTTCCATTTCAAA
>DAOWHY010000022.1 GCA_030641185.1 Candidatus Moraniibacteriota bacterium
CAGCAGCCGTGAAAACTCGACCGGCTTGGTATCATAGTCATCGCAGCCTGCTTCGAGCGCTTTCTCACGCTCACCCGACATCGCATGGGCGGTCAAGGCGATTACCGGCGTTTCAGGAAAATCCTTTCTTAACATTTTTAAATTGCGGTAGTCAGGCCGGAAATCATGCCCCCATTCAGAAATGCAATGCGCTTCATCAACGGCGATTAGTTTTATGTTTGCCCTCTTTAAAAAGCTCTGAAAATTCTGCAACGCCAACCTCTCTGGAGCGACATATAAAATTTTCACTTTCCCCGCAATTACTTTTTCCTGAATCTGCTGAATTTCATCTGGAAGAAGCGATGAATTTATATATTCTGCGGCAATTCCATTCGCTTTTAAAGCATCCACCTGATCTTTCATCAAAGCAATCAACGGCGAAATTACTAATGTTAATCCCTCAAATTTCAAAGCCGGCAACTGATAGCACAAAGACTTCCCTCCCCCCGTCGGCATTAAAACAAACGAATCTTTTTTATCCAAAACATTATTAATAATATCCTCCTGCAAAGGCCGAAACTCATCATAGCCAAAATATGTTTTAAGAAGTTGTTTCATTTTTTATTTTTATTCCGTCATTCTCTTTATAGTTGCGAATTTCCCTTGATCATTAGAAAGGTTAAATGCCGGGTTTTTTGGATCAACATTAAATTTCTGACAATGCAATTCAAATGATGAATTGAAATCAAATCTAGGATCATTAATTGAAAGCCCCCGATATTTTGCATCTTTATACACAGCTGAAAGAATATCTGCTCTAATTGTACCAAACGATTCTCTATCTTGTGTTGGCTCTTCTCCGAATCCAACACCAGTCATTTTTTCATTTTTTAAATTTTTTACTCCTGCCGCAAAACGCGGAATTCCAGTTTCGCTAAATGCTCTGCTGTTGTTATTATTAAGCATATTAATGACACTCATCATTTTATTTTCTTCTTCAGCGCTAAAATATATAACCATTTTGTCATGACGATTAAATGTATCTGCGCTTCCTTTTTTAGGTACTTTCATTTCAACATGTAATCCGCTTCCTTGGCACAATTCTAATGTTTTAACAAAAATATCATCCACATACTCTGGTTTTAAGTTTAAATAAAACCTGCCAAGATTGCTTTTATTGCCAACACCTCCATTTACATTGCAGTAAGCCCAATAACCATGAGGATTAACTAAAATTTTATTTTTTTCTCGTTCAAGTTTTTTTAACACTTCTTCCATAGAAACTGTATATTTTCTTTTCAGTTCTTGAATCGCTAGATCATCTTCTTTATATTTTGGATTATCATCATTCCTGCTATAAAAATCATGATAAAATATATCATCTAAATCTCTGCCTTGTTGTAATTCTCTCTTAATCTTTTGATAGTTATCTCCTACATATTTTTTAAAATCAGATATATCCATTTCTTTTTTAGATACTAGACTTTCAATATTTCGACCATCAGATTTTATTTCTCCAACATTTTTAACTTGCGGTTCTGGTCCAGATTCAACAAACGCGCTGATTTGCGTAACCAATCTTTCTTCTTCGGCATTTAATTCTTGTCTTGCGAGAGCAGATAAATTTTTTCTTAAATATTCTTTTTCGACCTCTGAAATATTATCTAAATCTATACAATTCATAAAATTATCAATGTTGCTCCAAATAGTGTCTTTAATATCTTCTGATACTATCGCGCCATATTCTTCATAAATGGGATTTAAAGCATCTATAATTATTTTAGCGGCAATTTCATATTGAGATTGCTTTGTCTTACATGCTTGTTCATATTGTCCATTTGTCCATCCTTCTTGACAAACAACTCCTATCTGATCTTCAATTGTTTGCATAAGATCCATTTGAATATCATCAATAGTTGGATATTTTACACGTAATCCACCAACAAGATTCTTTATGTTTATAACATCCATATCTTTTTGGTTAAGCAAAAAACCGTTCTCCGCTAAATTAATAAGTTTCACGGCTCTTTCGCTTGTTTTTATTTTTTCAACTGCCTCGCTGAATAAAGCTGGTTTTTCAACCAATGATTGCTCAGCTTTAATATCCATTGGATTATAATTTTCATTCATCTTTTTAAACTTAAAAAATTAATTATCTCACCAGTATGATATTACATAATATCATACTGTTTAAAAAATCAAACTAAATTTCGCTTTTACTTCTTTGCTTTTTTAGATTTTTGATTTTTGTTACTCTCAATCAAATTAAAACATATTTATACTTCAGTTTTTTCTTATTTTCATTTTACCACCCCCACCCTAAAAATCAAATATCTACACAAAAATTATCTTGCTGAACTGCCATGTTACGTATAACAATATAACAATACAGCAATTTAACAGTCTAATACACAAATTTGCTAAAAACCTCAAAAAACATTATAATAATAAAGTTAAAACTATCATTAAAATAAAACAAAAAAATGGGCAATTCAAAAAAAGAAACAAGACTTGAGGTGAGGGAAGTTGTTTTCTGCAGTGAAGAAGAAAATTCATTCTGCGATATATTTGTTTATGAACCAGAAAATGTGGACGAGCAAAATCTGGGAAATTTATACATCGTCGGAGAAATTGTAAACTTTTCAGAAAGTTCGTCTTACTTAGTAAATCTCCTGGCCTCTATCATTAAAAAGGAGTTTTATTCTAAGCCAAAAAGACCAACAATGGAAAGTCTGGAAGCTGGACTTCATAAGGCAAATTCCACTTTATCTAATCTCGCTGAACAAGGCAATGTTGACTGGATTGGAAATTTGAATATGATTTGCGGAGCATATAAAGAAAATGAGCTGTATTTCAGCCAAGTTGGCAATGTAAAAACTTTACTCGTGAGAGATGTCCAGATCACAGACATAGGAAAAAATATAGCGAAAGAAGAAAAGCCGCATCCATTTAAAACGTTTGCGAATATCGCCAGCGGAGAAATAGAAAAAAACGATTTGATCTTATTAGCCACTCCAGAATTTTTTAATATTTTTTCTTTGGAAAAGATAAGACAACTATCATCCTCACTTGATGTGGATGAACTAGCAGAGACTATTCAGAATACAATTGAACAAGAGGAAAATATAACGACCGTGGGATTGTTGATTATGAAAATTGAAAACGAGAGACAAGCAGATAAAAAAGAAAAGGAATTTAAGGAAGCAGAATTTGAAGTTAAAGAAAAATTAAAAACTGAAAAAGTAAAAAGTTCCGAATTCTCTAAGGATTCAGAATCTGAAAAAATCACCAAGGAAGAGTTGTTAGAAAAAAAACCTCTTGTGATTGACAACAGCAAAAGAATAGCTCTTGATGACATAATAGATAAATATGAAAAAGCAGAAACAGAAAAACAAACGCCTAAACAAAAATTTGAACAGAAACTTAAATCAACGACAGAACAGCAAGAAAAAGCGGTAAAAGAATTTGAGGAAATTGAAAAAGAAAAATCTATCACAACTAAACTAAGCAGCTTGTTAAAAGCGTTAAAGGAATTATTTGGTTCTGCAAAAAACAGTGTTGTGAATTGGTTCAAAAATTACAAGCAAAAAAAGAAAAGCGCTTTAGAAAGCGTTGCTTCCACAGACCAAAAAACAGAAAATGAATTGTTGCAAAAAATAAATCTTCCATCAAGTAAAAATAAATTAATATTTATCGCTTTTATATTCATCGTTTTGTTATTCGCGGGAAATTTAATTTTCACAGACTATCAGAAAAAAGCGGAGGAGGAGTTTAATTTCTATAACACCAAACTATCTCAAGCGGAGGAAAAAATGAGCGAAGCGGAAGAGGTTATGATTTACGATGACCTCGCGCAAGCCAGAATATTTTTAACAGACGCAAAGAATTTAGCGCTTGAAACAAAGAATGATTATAATAAATTGGACGAAAAAGCGGAAGATTTACTCGGAAAAATTCAGAGCCAGTTTGACATAGTTGATTTTGTCAACAGAGTAGACAATCCTGAAATTGCCGTTGAGTTAGATCAAATATCAGAACAAATAATGTTTATCAACAAAAATCATTATACTTCCACACCCGAAAATTCTATTTATCAAATAAATTTAGAGAACAAAAAAGCAGAAGATTTGCAAATTAGATCTGACGATATTGAACGCTCAAAATTGACGACTCCAATTGAAAAAACTGGAGAAATAATTTTCTTGTCCGATTCAAATAAATTATCCTCGCTTGACTTAAATGAAAAAGAAATAACATCTGTAGATATAGAATTTATTAACGACAATCCAAGCATTAAAGCTTTTGCTTCTTATAATAATTATTTATATTTACTGGAACCTGAGGAAAATCAAATTTATAAATATCGCAGAACAGCGAACGGATTTGATAGCGGAAAATCGTGGATCACAGATTCAGAAGCTGATATACGCAATGCGATTTCTATTGCCATTGACGGGTTTATTTATGTTCTAAAATCAGGCGGAGCTGTTGATAAATACTTATCTGGAGTTAAAAAAGATTTTTCCGTGGAAGAACTAAGCGATCCTATTTCATCTTCAGCAGAAATTTACACGAACGCGGATTTGGAATATCTTTATATTATAGATCCTCCGAAGCAAAGAATTATCCTGTTTAATAAAATAAACGGCAGTTTAATCGGACAATACACAAGCTCCGCTTTTGATGATTTGAAGAATATTGTTGTTAATGAGATAGAGGATAAGATGTATGTGTTGAATGGAAATAAAGTTTTCGTTGTTGAGATTGAAGGAGAAGAATAAAGTTGATATAAAAAAATAAAGAGGACGCAGTCCTCTTTTTATGTTATATTTCCAATGATTTCTTTTCCTGTTTCAACTTTTCCAATTCCAATCTTTTCTCCTCTTGCACTGTTCTAATTGTTAAAAGATGTTCTCTTCCCCAATACCTTTCCATTTCCTCTTCACTATAATTCATTATCTCCCCGACTACATTTTCAATAGTCAATAATTCTTCGTTCGGTACTTTACGGTTTTTTAGTTCTTCTATGGCTATGGCTTTGTCTTCTTCTAAGATTAGAAAATATTTGTCTTCTCTTATTGTAAGACAAGCGATGAATTCTTGCAAAATAAACTTAGCACTCCATATATCCCCATATCTAACTGTCGGACCATTTACCCCGTAATCAATGATACCTTCTACTATTTTTCTTTTCCGTAATTCCCATAAGATACATCCAAGCGGAAAATCTTTTGTTTTTATTCTTTCTTCCTGTTGACACGCAATAATTTTAATTATAATTATTGCATTTGATATTTTGATCATTAGCTCTGAACCTCCTTTATTACTAATAATATAACACAAGAAAAATATTAGTCAATCAAAAAAACAGGAGAAATAAATCCCCTGTTTTTTTATTTTTGAAATATAGATAACCTACTTCAAATTCACCGTCGCGCCGGCTTCTTCCAATTTTTTCTTCAGTTCTTCCGCTTCCGCTTTTGGAACTTTTTCTTTCAAAACCTTAGGAGCCGCGTCAACAATATCTTTTGCGTCTTTCAGTCCTTGTCCTGTCACTTCTCTAACAATTTTAATAACCGCAATTTTCGCATCGCCGGCAGCCACGAGTTCAACATCAAACTCAGACTTCTCTTCTTCCGCTTCTCCGTCGCCAGTCGCGCCACCAGCTGGCATCGCGGCCATCATTGCGGGAGCCGCCGCGGAAACTCCAAATTTATCCTCTAAAACTTTCACTAATTCTGAAAGCTCAAGAACGCTAAGCTCTTCAATTTGTTTTACCAAATCCTGAAACTTTTTAGGAACTTCAACTTCCTTTTTGTCTTCTCCTTTTTCAGCTGTATCTTTATTTTCTTCAACAGCTTTTTCCTCTTTTTTTTCTTCCGCCATAATATTTTTTTAGATTAATTAATATATTTATTTATTTTAATTTGTCATCCCAGAATTTTTTCTGGAGCGAAGCGTAAGAAAAAATATCTGGGATCCAGTTAGTTTCACTTAATAAAATTATTACGATAATTATTATTTATTGAGACTTACTGGATTCCCGCCTCCGCGGGAATGACAAAATTTTAAATTTTATTTTTTCTCTCCCACCGCTTTCAAAACGTTGACTAACCCACGCATATTGCCCGCCAAAACATTTACAAAACCGGAAACTGGCGCGTTGATCGTTCCAACTAACTGCGCTCTCAATTGATCCTTTCCCGGCAAAAGCGCCAACGCTTTTATTTCCTTCGCGTCCATATATTTCGTCGCTATAAATCCTCCCAGTAATTTCAAATTTTTGTTGGTCTTTGAATATTCATTTGATAATCTTGCCGGAGCAACTTCATCATCATATCCTACCGCGACAGCGACTGAACCTTCCATATCCAATTTATTATCACCAAGAACTTTCGCGTCTTCAAGCCCTTTTTTTATAAGCGTTTTTTTAGCAACCTTATAATCAACATTTTCGCTTCTTAATTTTCTTCTTAATTCTATATTCTCTTTTGCTGAAAGCCCCTGAAAACCCAAAAAAACAATCGCCTTGGATTTCGAAAATCTATCGCTAAGATTTTTTATTATTTCTTTTTTTTGCTCTTTAGTAATCATAATTTTAATATTTAATTTACAAAACAAAAAACTGCGCGTTCCACAGACGGCAGTAAAATAAAATGTTAATAACTATAACGATTTTCATTTTACCCTCGGCAGGTCTTAATCGCCTGCTGTCTGTGGATAAGTTAAGTATGAGTTTATTATAAACAATAAAAAAAATATGTCAAATTTTATTTATCTTTCGCCATAACAAATCGGAATATCATCAATTTCAATCTTATTATTTAAATCATCTATTTCCACCACGCGATATTTATCACCGGCAATGCAAACCGCAAATAATGCCCCTGTATTCCAAGCGTTAGCAATTGCCCTCTTAACTGCCTGTTCAAATTCCAAATTAGAAATACCGTCCTTTCTGCATTCTACAACTATATATGGCTTTCTCTGCTCGTCATTTGTAAAGACAATGATATCCGCATATTTATCTGTCGCTTCATCATCAGATATTCCAACCTCAAACTCAATTTTATCTGGAGAATATTTATATTTTTCAATCAGATTAAAATAGAACATCATCCTCGTTTTTTCCTCCTGATCAGAAAAATTATAACTTTTGCCGACAGCAGTATATTTAATTTTTCCCTTATCAAGAACAAAATACCCTTTCTGCTCGCCTATTTTAAAATATTCTTCTGCATTGGTTTTTATTTTTTCTTTTTGTAATGGATAATTTGTTTTGGGCATGGTTTTTGTTTTAGATTTTTGTAAATTTTTATAACCGCTTCTTCTATGCGATTTTTTAATGACAACTTCTTTGCCGTCTTTACTTTAATATTCTATCAAACCAATCCACAGTTAATTTTATTAATTCCTTTTCAGAATTTTTATCTGTAAAACCATGATCTCCTTTTTCTATAATTTTATATTCAGCATTGAGTAATTTTACAACTTCCTTATCTTTTCCTATTCCTACCACTTCATCTTTTGAGCCTCGCAAAATCAAAACAGGTTTTTTTATATCTTTCATAAACGGTCTCACATCAAAAGAAATAAGCTCTTTAAAAAGTTCTTTTCCTGCCGTTAATTTCTTCCCAGTAAATTTCTGTTCAACATAAAAAACTCCTTTTTCTTTAATAGTCTTTCTGTTTTGTAATGTATCAAAATATTTTTCGCCGCTAAAAGTCCATCCAGGACCCCAGAATACTAAAGTTTTAATTTCAGATTTCTTATGCGCCACTCCCACAAGAATAGCAGTAGCGCCCATGCTTATTCCTATTAAACCAATTCTTTTAGAATCTACATCCAAAGTTTTAACATAATCTATTGCTGTCAAAACATCTTCCGATTCAGATTTAATTGTCATATCTTTAAATTCCAAATCACTTTCCCCAGATCCCCTGCAATCTATCCTTAATACAGCTATACCTGCATCTGTTAAAAATTTTATAGAGTTATTTACAAAAGGATAATATTCTTTAGTGCCTTTAAAACCATGTATTATGATGATTATTGATGGATTTTTTTCTTTTGGAAAAGATAGTAATCCTACAATTTTTTGATTTTTTTTATTATAAAATTCTATTTTTTCTTCGTTCATTTTTTTGAATTAAATTAATAACAAAAAGTTTATTTTATCTACATCATTCCCTTTCCTTTCAAACTCACATATTTATTTTCCCCGATAATAAGATGGTCTAAAATTTCCAGTCCCATTATTTTTCCCGCCGCGACGAGGCGTTTGGTAATTTTTAAATCATCTTCAGATGGTTCGGGATCACCGGAAGGATGGTTGTGAACGACAATAATTGCCGCCGCGGAAAATTCAATGGCTGGCTGAAAGACTTCGCGAGGATGAACTAAGTTGGCATTAAGAGTGCCGAGAGAAATCACTTCATCATAAATAAGTTTATTTCGAGAATTTAAATAAAGTCCGCGAAATTGCTCTTTTTTAAATTTGCTCATTTCTTTTAAATATTCATAAACATCTTCCGCGTCTCTGACTGTCGGCATCTTACCGGTCTCTTCCATAAAAAAACGCCGGCCAATTTCAAAGCAAGCGATAATTTGACAAGCCTTAACTTTAGGAATACCTAATTCGTCCATTAGCCGACTGACACTTTTTTCTTTCGTGATTGCCTTGGAACCATATTCTTGTAAAATTCTGGAAGCCAATTCCAAAACATCCTCGCCGCGATAACCGGTATTCAAAATAATTGCCAGTAATTCAGCGTTCTTCAAAACATCCGGCCCGTCTTCAATTAAACGCTCCCTCGGTCTTTTTTCAAAAGGCAATTCCGGAATTTTATATTTATCCCCCATTGCAATATATAGAACTTATGAACAAACAAACTATTAAACTGCTATGCCATGCATAACAATTTAGCAGTTTGACAATAGAACAATTTAATTTAATCATTTTCCTCAACGCCTTTTTCTGTTACAGCTTCAATTATTTTTTCAGCAAATTTTTTTGAAACAGCCGGGCCATCGGCTGTAATGATTTTTTTGTCTTTAACAACCCTCTCCTTTAAAACAGAACATCCAGAATCTTCAAGTTCTTTTATGTTTTTCTTGTCCATCAAACTTGACCATACCGTAGCTTTTTTCCCAACAAGAATTCCGGCCTTCGCTAAAATTACCGGAGCAACACAAATGGCCGCCACGACTTTATGTAGGTTTGACATTTCTTGAATAATTTTATGAGCATCATTATTATCAAAATATTCAATGGCGCCCTCTCCGCCAATGAAAACAACTGCATCAAAATCTCTTACCTTGACATCGCTTAAAGTTAAAGTAGATCTGGCCTCTCCTCCTTCAATTCCGATTATGTCTCCCTCAATGGAACTAGCGGTAATAATTTTAGCGCCTTCTTTTTGAAAAACTTCATAGGGAACAAAATATTCCTCATCTCTGAAATTCTTACTTGCTATCACCATCAAAATCTTTTTTCCATCCAATTTTTTTTCTTTTAACATATGTTTAGATATTAATTTATTGCGAAAACGAGTTTGTAGCTCGTTTTTTTATTTTAAAGTTTTAATAGTTTTTAAACGATTGGATTAATAGAAAAATTATTTTGAAGAAAGTATTTTCTTTTGTAACTGCCTTGCTGCAACTATAATTATTACTCCCAGTAACAAAAATAATCCTTTCCCCATCCAAGATATTTCAGCAATAGTGATAACAGCACTAATAATATCATTATCACTTTGAATTAAAGTGTCTGCATCTATTTTACAAAAAGATAATAAAATACCTACAATTCCAATCAATATAATAAGATAACCAATGGCTTGGTATCCCATAGCCTCCCCAATTCTTTCCCCGCATTGTTCTTTTTTAAATTGTTCAGAATCATTTTTCTTTCTTAGAAGAATCAAATTCAAATCTTTTTTATAGGAATAGATCCCCCAAACAACTCCTGTTATTAGTGGAATAATTATTAAAAACTGTCCATAAAATCCAAATAATTCTATTAAAAATGGCCTACTTATCGCAAAATACATAACTGCAATAACAAAAATAAATAGAAGAAAAGAACTTAAACCAAGCCCTCTTGCTCTTTGTCCTTCATAAAAATCATAATTTAAAAAAAATTCTTTATTATATCTCAAAGAAGACCAAAAACTATTTCCTCTTTTAATAATTGGTAACTTACCATAAATAAATCCTAAAAAATTTACGATGGCAATTTTCGATATATAAAAATAAAGGACAAACCCCATAAGAAAAAGAAATATCATATCCATACTTATGTCCATATTTTTTGATATTAATGTTAATTATTTTATATGACAATTTAATTTAAATATTTACTCTTATTCCTTAAATGCTCATCGTAAGAAACACTGAAAATAGTTTTTTTATCTTTATTCGTCAAGAAATAAAAATAGTCCGTTTTCTCTGGATAGATTGCCGCTTTGATCGCGTTAATCCCTGGATTAGAAATTGGTGCCGGCGGAAGACCTGGATATTTATATGTATTGTAGGGCGAATCAATTTCCAAATCATCATAGGTTGACTGTGTTCTGCCAGAGTTAGTTATATAATTTATAGTTGCGTCAGATTCAAGAGCTTTTCCAATATCTAATCTGTTTTGAAAAACACTGGCAACTTTGCCCATATCCCCGACAAAGCCTGCTTCTTTTTCAATTATACTCGCAAGAATTATAATTTCAAAAATAGATTTATTTTGATTTTTAGTTTCTTCTCTTAAATCTTGCGATAATTTATTATCAAAATTATCAAGCATTTTTTGGACAATATTTTCTATCGTTGAATCTTTGTAATAAATATAAGTGTCTGGAAAATAATATCCCTGCAATCCGATATTATTCGGCTTGTCTTTTAAAAATTCATAACTTGATAAATCTAAATTATTGTCTTCATCAAATTTTGTAAATTCGCCCTTTTTAATTAAATCATTATCTGCCAATCTTTCGTCTATTTCTCTATTCAAAAAACCTTCCGGGATCGTAATTTTAGTTTCCTCAGATTTTATTTTTCCGCCAATAAATAGATCAACCATTTCCGCAATCGTTATTGCCGATGATAACTCATAATTTCCCGCCTGCAATTTACTAGCCAAATCTTCTTTCCAAACATAAAATTTAAAAAAATCCGCTTTCTTTATTAAATTTTCATCCTGCAAATTATTCGCGATTTGCTGAACACTCTCCCCGCTCTGAATAACAAATTCTTTTTTAATATTATCTTGGATATTATATGGCGTATTAAGGTTGCTTTGAATATAAATAAAACCAGCTACGCCAGTTGCGAA
The DNA here is from genome assembly GCA_030641185.1 of Candidatus Moraniibacteriota bacterium. Classification (GTDB taxonomy): domain Bacteria; phylum Patescibacteriota; class Minisyncoccia; order JAHIHE01; family JAGLIN01; genus JAGLIN01. The sequence continues at coordinate 11,306 of DAOWHY010000022.1, forward strand.
AAAAAATAATGTTATAACTAAAAATATTGTAACTACTTTTTTCATGATGTAGTATTGAGTATTAAGTATTGAGTATTGAGTATTTTGATATTTTAAATACTCAATACTAAATACTGTATACTAAATACTTTCCACTAACGGCACAAAAACAAACCCCGGAAATTCTTTTTTTTCAAATTTATTTTCCTCTTTTTTAATTACCAGCCAAATACTATTTTTAACGGGAATAACTAATCTGCCATTAATCTTTAATTGTTTTTTTAACTCTTCTGGGATTTTATTAAACGCGGCGGCCGCTACAATTATTCTATCATAAGGCGCTTCATTTTTATAGCCCGCCGATCCATCGCCGACAACAAATTCAAGATTTTTGAAATTATATTTCTGAGAATTGTTTTTTCCGAATTCTGACAATTCCGGGATTCTTTCAATGGCAATCACTCTGCCTTCATTACCAGTAATATAAGCAAGCAATGAACTTTGCCAACCAGAACCAGAACCAACATCAAGAATTTTATAACCGCTCTTTGGTTGTAATAGCTCCAGCATAAAAGCGACCGTCAATGGTTGAGAAATTGTCTGTCCATATCCAACGGGCAATGGCGCGTTAACTTGAGATTCAAATTTAAGATTTTCAGGCAAAAAATCAGCTCTATTGATTTTATAAAAAGCGTCAATAATCTCTGGAGTTTTTAGATAGCCAGCGCTAATTAGTTTTTCTATAAGCTGTTTCATAAAACAGTATTTAGTATAGGACTCCGTCACTTCTTGTCATCTCGAAATGAGCGAAGCGATTGAGAGATCTATAAACTTAATAAATATAACTGTTCCACCCATATAATAACATCTATAGATTTCTCACTTCACTGCGGTTCCGTTTCGAAATGACAAAGGGAATTGGAAAATTTAAAATATCACCAAATACTATTTTCCAAATCTCCTCCCTCTTCTCAAATAATCCTCAATCGCTTCTCTAAAATCATTTTCATCAAAATCCGGCCAAAGCTTTTCGGAAAAATGCAATTGCGCGTTTGCCGTATCCCACATCATAAACCCGTCGCTATTGTGTGGCTCTCCGCCGGTTCTGACTAAAAGGTCTACCGGCGGCAAATCACAAGTCAAAAGGCATTTTTTTAAGAGGTTTTTGTTTATTTCTAAAGATAAATCTCCCCGCGCTCTTTTCGCGATACATTTAATAGTGTCTAACATTTCGCCCGTTCCGCTGTAAGCTATAAAAAAATTAAGGAAATAGCTGTTGTAATTTTTTGTGGATTTTATCGCTTGCTCTAAAGATTGTTTAACATCTTCCGGAAACTGTTCGCGCCAACTTCCAAATATATTGATCTTCATTTTATTTTTATGAATCTTTTCGCTTTTGGAAAGTTTCAAAAACTTTTCTTTAAACAAATTCAACAAAAATTCCACCTCCCGAGCTGGACGCTTTCTTAAATTATCCTTTGAGGACGCCCAAAACGAAAGGTGTGGAATCTTCAGCTCGATTATAACATCGCTCAATTTTTCGAAATTTACTGTTCCGCTTTTATGACCCATCCAAGCATCCACCTTATGCTCTTTCGCCCACCGCCGATTCCCATCTGGAATTACAGCGATATGAATTGGTAGATTTTTTGTTTTTTTCATACAATTTATGTCTCTTTGTTAAACTGAACTTTAGATAACACATAATAATACACAGAAATCGGTATTATCGCCAAAGCAATCCATCCCACGAAAAAAACGATTATTGGGATATTTAAAATTAGCGTGTCATTGAGTGGAAAGTTTTGATATGTCCATTGCTTAGCAAAAGTGTTTGGAAATTCATGGATAAAGGCATTAACATAAGCCGTAAGCAATGTAATAAAAATATATAATTTAGGTTCTTTCAGTAAACAACGCAAATAAGACTTATTTGATTTTTCGGATTCGTAATTAAAATAAAAAAGCGCGGATAATGTTAATAAAAAATATAAAATAAAGCCAAAATATTCTAAGCCATACATTGAATCAAAAAATATTATTAACGAAGAAAAAATAAGAGTTATAAAAAATAATATTTTTAGAATTCGCGCATCAATTTTATTAATTTCTTGTTTTGATTGTTTTGTTTGTAAAAAAGTTCTAAAAAGAATAAATGTCTGAACCATCACTATACCACCAAGCGGGTAAATTAAAAAATATAACGGGATATATTCAAAATAGTAATGATAATTATAATACCACAATTCTGTTACTAAAATTCCCAGCAAAAGATCCGCGATTATACCCCCCCCGAAAAATAAAAAATAAAGGGACAAATAAAATTTTTTATTTAGTGATTTTGAGACGGGATAATATAAAACAAAAAATAGACCAATTAGCGTGAACTCATAAAAATGATTATATTCTAAAAGAGCTAAAAATAATGAAAAAACAAAAGCAATAAAACCAAAAAATAAAACTGCAAACTTCATAATAATAAATAATATAATTTGTGGGTAGGGAGGGATTCGAACCCCCGAAGGCAGAGCCAACTGGTTTACAGCCAGTCCCATTTGACCGCTTTGGTACCTACCCAAAATAGCAATTTTTATTTCCACCGCTTAAGTATACTACAAGAGATACGACACTTTGTAAATAGGACGGGTTTAAAAATTAAAAAGGAACTTTTTTCATCAAACTTCTGCATCCTTCTCGATCGTTACCGCTTTTATTGTCAGGACTAATCTTTTCGCAAAGTTCTGCATTTTTTGAAAAAATTGCGACGGTCCAATAACATTCATCCCTTTCATCTGAACTTTCTATAGAATCGCAAAGATTATATCTCTTTGTTTTCAAGATTAATGCCGTCAGACAATTAGTTATTCTGCTTTCTTCACTGATTTTATAACAATATTTTTCATCTAAAGTTACCGACATTAGATTACGAAAACATTCATCTTTCATAGACTTGAAATAGAAACCATTTCTTTCTTCTCTTCCCTCTTCTGAAATATAGTTGCATAAAGATTCATCATTTACCAAAGCGCCTAAAACGGAAAAACAATCATTTCTGTATTTTGTATTGGCTACTTCTGAACACATGCAAGGATTTTTTAATTTTATAGAATCTCTCGCTTTATCTTTATCACTTAAATCCTCATAAGAAGAACCATCATTTTGACACAACTTTTCCGATATTTGTTTCTCCATTCCGTTTCTTATATTTTCTAATCTTGAAAAATTAATTTCTTCCCCGCTGAATAAAACTTCTTGGATTTCAGCTTTTATTTCGCTACTTAATTCATCCTGCGAAGAAACAAGAAAAGGA
>DAOWHY010000005.1 GCA_030641185.1 Candidatus Moraniibacteriota bacterium
ATTTAATTACTTCGCTTTATACTTTTTCAATCTATCTTCAACGGCTTTAATTGTTGATTTTAAAGTTTTTGTTTTGGCAAGTTTATTAGCCAACGTCTCGTTTTGCATAACATTTTTTATCCAAACAGCAAAGTCATTCTTCTCTTTATTAACATGGTACTTGAATGTTTCTTCGTTCATTTTTTTCAAGGCATTTTTTAAATCCTTGATATTGTTTAAAATTGGACCATTATTAATCCAAAAACATAACTCGCCTTTGGCATTAATAACAACTGGTTTCTCCTCTTTTTTTGTTTTTTTCATGGTTTTTGTTTTTAATTTTATTAATTTAAATTTTGTCATCCTGAACTTGTTTCAGGATCTATTTTATTTTAGGTTTGATTTATCCTATTCTACAATTAACTTTCATCCACGATGCAGACACAATTATCTTTTAATATCGCAATTGTGTTTTCAGTTTAATCAAAATGTTTTGTGATTTATAGGTTCAATTAGTGTAATGATTGAAAGATTCTGAAACAAGTTCAGAATGACACAAATAAAATTCTATCTAACTTTTTCTAATCTAAACCGAAAATCATTCAAAACATTCATAAAACTGATAAACGCTTCGTAGGGCGATTCGTACGGACTGAAATATTTATGGACATCGCCGTCGTTAAACCACTTCGTGCACATATAATAAAAGTGGTCGCTTGTTTGCATTTTTCGCCAGTCATCTATAAGCTGATCATTATTTGAATTTAAAACATCTTCTTCCAATTCATAAATTTTTCGCAGCGCCGATTTTTGCATAGAATTTCCCGTCCAGGCGCTTAAATCTCTTTCCGTATCAGCCCATGTTAGAATGTTATGAATATCAAGCTCGCCGACTGGTTCATATGAACTGATAATTTCTGACGGCGTTTTGAAATTATTATCTGGGTGTTTTAATATTTCTCCTGGTAAAAATTTTAAAAAATTAAATATCCCCGTATCTTCCCACTGATGTTCTCCAAATGTTTCGTAATCCATAAAAAGATTTACCGTCTGCCCGTTCCCGTTAATTGAATTAACCCACTGGCAAAATTTTGGAACATTCAACGGATATTCTTCCCATCCCCTATTGGAAAACCGAAAAGCAATATCATCAGAAAGTTTATAGTTTTTAAGGAGTAGCTTCATTTTATCCGTGCTTTTTGGGCGATAAACAAAATTCGGCGAACGATAACCCAAATAATGTTCCCATCCTTCCGCTAATATTCCGTCATAACCAAGTCCTTCTACAAGAGTGGCAAGTTCATTATTATAGGCCAATTCCGTATTTCTAAAAATTCTCGGCTCATAATCAAAAAGTTCTTTTATTTTTTCTCTGTGCAATCTTACCTGTTCTATAAATTCTTCATCTGAATAAAAAAACGAGAGGGAGTGATAATATGTTTCATCCAAAATTTCAACATTGCCTGTTTTGACAAGTCGTTGAAACGATTCCAACACTTCCGGAGCGTATTTTTCCATTTGTTCCAAAGCGACTCCGGAAAAAGAATAGCTTATTTTAAATTCCGGATGGCGATGAATTAAGTCAAGTAAAACTTGATTTGTCGGCAAATAACACTTTTTCGCTATTTTTTCCATCACCGCCCTGCTTCCTTTCTCATTCAAATTCTGATCATCAAAATAATTATGATCCTTTCCAACATCAAAAACCGAATATTTTTTTATTCTGAAAGGCTGATGAACCTGAAAGTAAAAACAGATTGAAGGCATTGGTTTTTAAATTATTAATTATTCTCTATCAATTTATAAATTTAATATACGAAGGATCAATATCAGGCATATCCATTCCTCCAGTTGAATAATAGACCATCTTATTGCCTCCATTATATAAAAAATGTCTTTTGCAGGGACCATATCCGCAAGTATAAAAAGAACACAGATTGTTTGTTTTTTCTCCTAATATAACATTTTCCACATAACCGATATCTTCCATATGATCATTATCTTTTAGCCATTTGTTAATTTCATCTTGTGTTAGTTTTAACGTTTTTTGCAATTCAATTGTTGCAATCTTGCCAAATTGATAATTTTCAATATTTAAATTGCAATAATCTGGATTATAATTTTCTTTTTTTAATATTTTAACAACCTCATCCTCAAAACTTGAATTAATGGCAACTTCGTAAACAGTTATATAACCAATACCACTATGATATTTTAATCCCCCTATTTCCGTGCAATCCTTGTTATTATTACAATCTATACTATTCTGATATTTCTCAGGATATGGAATTAATAATCGTATGCTATTATTTTCATCATTAATAACAACTTTTTCTTTTGTGTTATCAGTTTTATATCTTAAAGCAATTTTGTGAATGGGACTATAATAAATATTATTATATATATCAGAAGTTTCAAAGTCACCAAGCAACTCCATATAACCTTGTTTTTTCGACTCATTAATTTGTTCCTTCAATTCTTCATTCTGTTGTTGATATTGCTTAAGCTGTTTTTCAAGCATAATAATTTTATTTTGATATATATTCTGAGTTGTAATAAACTTATTATTTAACAACAAACAAATAAAGCCGACAATAACAGTCGCAATTATTAATATTGTAACAATAATAAGCCAGGTTACTTTGTTATTTTTTTTGATCTCCATAATTTGATCTCCGTAAGTTAAAGCTAATTACAATAAGTTACTACGAGTTACAATTAATTACCATCAATTACAAAACTTTTTCCTCCAAATCATCCTCTCGTATATCCCAATAATATTCTCCGCGACACTATTCCAGTTAAATTCGTCTATTTCTGAAAATCCATTATTCACCAAGCACTCTTCCAGCTCCTCATTTTCTAAAACAGCAAGAATTTTATTTGCCATTTCATTGGTATCCCAAAAATCAACTTTTAAACAATGGTTAAGAATTTCGCTTATGCCAGATTGTTTGGAAATAAGAACTGGGGTTTTGCTCGCTAAAGATTCCAGTGGAGTAATTCCAAATGGCTCGGCGACAGAAGGCATTACATATAGATTAGCCATTTTGTAAATTCTTTTTAATTGTTCGCCACGCAAAAATCCCGTAAATAAAATTTTGTCAGCAATACCCAAATCAGCCGCTTGCTCTATAATCTGCCGATCCATATCACCTGATCCAGAAACTATAAAAATCACATCTTTATTTTTTTCTAAAACTTTTTTAGCTACATAAAGAAAATAGTCCGGCCCTTTATGCAAAGTTATTCTTCCTAAAAATAGAACTACTTTTTTGCCGTGAAAATTAAAATGATTTTCATAATTCAGATCAGAGTTGAACTCATTTTTATCTATGGCATTATAAACTACATCTATTTTATTTTTATCCGCGTCATAATTTTTGATAATTTTATCTTTCGTAAAATTACTTACAGCCACAACTCCGTCAGATTTCCCAATTCCACCCTTCTCTATTTTAAACACTTCCGGATTGATTCCATGTCCGCCGCTTCTATCGGTTTCGGTTGAATGAACATGGACCAAAAGAGGCTTATTTGAAATCTCTTGCGCCTTAATTCCAGCAGGAAAAGTCATCCAATCATGGACGTGGATTAGATCACAACGCGTTTTTTTCGCAATTTCTTTTGCTACCAGAGAATATCTATATACCTCCTGAATTAAATTATCACAATAAATATTATTTACACCATTCTTCTTCAACAAAAAAACCTTCCTCCTGTAATTTTGAGAAGTTGCGTAAGAAACAAGCGGGGAGTTTATTTCTTTTATTTTTATTTTTGGTAATTTGTTGGAAATTATATTCAAAAAATTTTCGGAAAACTTGTAGCTCCTCGGGAGAACAAAATCTATCTCAACGCCTTTTTCCGATAAAGATTTTGTTATTCCATAACAAGCAGTTCCTAATCCGCCGCTATTAAACGGCGGAAATTCCCAACCAAACATAAGAACTTTCACATTTTTATTTTATGATCAGTTTTTACTTTTACGCTAATTTCTGATTATAATTATAACACAATTTATAAAAATTGCATAATATATAATCATACTAACATTTTGGCATTTTAACATACTAACATTCTAACAAGTTTTTTATTTGGCTTTTTAGATTCGCACAAATAAATACTTCTTAATAAAGTAGTGAATAATTACAAATATTGAATATTGAAGATAACCTTATTGAAGAATCTTGTTAAAATGTTAGTATGTTAGTATGATATAAAAATTGTATAAGTTCACATACATTCTGGACTCTCAGAAAGGAGAAAAGAAGGTATGCAAATAGGATTTAAGTATCATCATTGCAAAGGATTTGGTAAGCTGTATGAGTATTCATTTAAACATACTCATATGATCACC
>DAOWHY010000037.1 GCA_030641185.1 Candidatus Moraniibacteriota bacterium
CCATCATCATTTTGATTATTAAAAATAAAGTTTTTTGAATCAACAATAACCACATCATTAGAAGATTCACCGGCAGATACAAGCGCCAAAATTCCGAAACAATCATCATTAAGCATAATAGGATCTCCTATTTGATTTTCTGAATAATGATTTTTAAGAGAATCAACGTAATCAATTGAACCAAAAGTACGCGGATTTTGACCTAAAGCGGTTATAGCTAAAATAGGCGCCGCATAATCAATTGCGTCTGTCCCGTTCACAGAAATAAGATGGTCTGTGGGAATGTCAGGGCTTTCAAGTACGGCTAAGGCCATTGTGCTCCATGGATTATTACTATGCGCGATCAAATACGTTTGAGCGTCGCTTGTATTGTAAGTCGCGTTTGTTTCCGTGGGAGGAAACATGGGGAACAGCAATAGAGCAATGAGCATTGCGGATAATAATTTTTTCATACTATGTCCTTTCTAATAAAATAAGAACATCCCAGCTTATGAAGGATGCTCATTTTATTACAACAAAAACAAAACGAAGCCCCTCTTTAGCTCGAAGATAGGATCTTATTTTTTTATAGATAGTTAATTAGCATTCTGGCTTACTTCATCTTTTTGTAAAAGATAAAGATCACAGTTGCGGCACAGCACCGGATTTTTTCCAACTCATAGAAATTACCGGATTTTCCTAACCGACCTCTTTATATTTTAAAGAGGAACTATCTTTGAATTAATTTGTTAAAAGTAAATTAACTTTAACTTTTGTTTTTGATTTTGTCAAATATTTTTTTATAAACATAAGACTGACTTACGCGTTTGGAGTGTCAAACGCAGCCGCAGCGGAGTTTGACTTGAAATATCAATCAATTCCCGCTTTCGGGTAGAGCTTCGCTGCGGCTTCACTCTACACTCCAAAGCGTGATAATGTTCAAATATATAAGCTCTAAAACAAAAAGATTTTCAGTATAAGAATATCTCGTTTTTAATTTACGGGTGTCTTGATCGGCAAAACACCTCTCAGATGACTTGCTTGGATTATGAGACTATATTGGAACTTATTTGAGAAACAAGACCACAAAAAGCATGTCGTATAATAAAAAAGTGATAAAAAAAACAATCCTAAACTATTGACTTGTTGTTAATAATTTTGTTTGTTATTCATATCTTTAATGAGTTAAAGATTATTTTTCAACTTTTAAAAATTTGGCATTAACAGCCACAATCACAGTAGAAAGCGACATAAACAGAGCGCCAAGAGCCGGACTTAAAAGTATATTCCAATGATACAATACTCCAGCGGCAATAGGAATAGCGATAATATTATAACCAGTCGCCCAAATTAAATTTTGAATCATTTTTCTGTATGTTGACTTAGCCAAAGACACCACTCCAACAACATCCAAAGGATTACTTTTGATCAAAATCACGTCAGCGGTTTCAATGGCCACATCAGTACCAGCGCCAACCGCGATTCCAACATCGGCTTGCGCTAAAGCTGGCGCGTCATTTACACCATCGCCCGTCATCGCCACAATCAAATTGCGGGATTGAATTTCTTTAATTCTGGCTGATTTATCCTGGGGCAACACTTCTGCCACAAATTCATCAATGCCAATTTCTCTGGCCACTTGTTCTGCTACCTGACTATTGTCTCCCGTAAGCATTATGCTTTTTATACCCATACCTTTTAACATCGCAACCGCTTTTTTTGATTCCGGTCTGACAATATCAGCCAAAGCAATCGCGCCGATTAGCTTATTATCCGCCAAAACATAAACAATTGTCTTGCCTTGTTTCTTGATTTCTTCAATTTTTTTGTTTTCTACCTTTATGTTTTGTTCCCTTAAATAACCGGGGCTGGTAATTATTATTTTTTTATCTTTAACAATTCCCTGAGAGCCTTTACCTGGAATAGATTTAAAATTTGTAACATCATAAATTTCCTTAGCTGAAGCTACGATGCCTTTGGCGATCGGATGGCTGGAATGAGAGTCAACTGAAGCGGCTAAAGTTAAAACTTCATTTTTATCCGCGTTTTCAGAAAAGCTGATTATATCCGTAACCCCAAATTCCCCCTTAGTTAAAGTGCCTGTCTTGTCAAAAACAACAGCATCCACTTTTCTGGCACTCTCAAAAGCTGATCTGTTTCTAATCAGAAATCCATTACTGGCTGCTAACGAAGTTGAAACCGCCACCACTAAAGGCACGGCCAGGCCCAAAGCATGCGGACAAGCAATTACCATTACCGTTACCGTCCTTTCAATAGCAAAATACAAATCCTTTTCTGTGAATAATAACCAGAAAAATAAAGTCGATATACCAGCGGTTAAAGCGCCGATAGTCAGCCATAAAGCGGCTTTATTCGCCAAATCTTGCGTTTTGGATTTGCTTTCTTGAGCTTGTTGAACTAAGCCAATCACTTGTGATAAATAGGAATCTTTTCCTATTTTCTCTACTAGAACAATAATTGACCCTTCGCCATTGACCGAAGCGCCGATAACTTTGTCGCCAGCTTTTTTAAAAACAGGGCTTGATTCTCCCGTGAGCATGGCTTCATTAATTGACGTTTCTCCTTTAATTACCTCGCCATCAACAGGAACTTTTTCACCCGGCTTTACCAACACTTTATGGCCAGCTTTCAATTCTTCAATCGCGACTTCTTCAAAACTGCCATCTTCTCTAACTTTATGAGCAGTAAACGGCATCAGCTTAGCTAATTCTTCTAACGCTCGGCTGGCGGCCATGATAGATCGCATCTCAATCCAATGACCCAAAAGCATAATGTCTATCAACGTCACCAACTCCCAAAAAAATAACTTTCCTGTCAAACCAAAAACCACAGCCGAACTATACGCGTAAGCGGTCGTAATTGCCACCGCGATTAAGGTCATCATTCCCGGCGATTTTTTCTTGGCTTCATCCCAAAATCCTTTTAAGAATGGCCAGCCGCCGTAAAAATAAATAACGGATGATAAAATAAATAAAACATATAAGTCATCTGCGAAACTAAACTCCCAACCAAGAAAGTTTTTAATCATTGGCGAAAGCGCTAATACGGGCAAAGTTAAAATCAAGCAGACAAAAAAACGTTTTCTGAAATCAACGACCATATGGGCATGGTGATTTTGATATCCTTCATGGCTCATTTTTTCCATATCTTTTTCTGAAGAATAATTGTGTTGATTGTGAGTTTTGTGATCCATATTATTTTATTATAATTTTACGCATTCATTTTTAGTCTTCGCCCTGAAATTTTTTAATTTATTTTTTCATTTTACATAAAGCGTACTTATAGTTTAATGTTACTCCCTGAAAGCTGATTAGTAAAGAAGAATATGTAATAAAAAAACACTTTCAAAAAAGTGCTTTTATATACATCTCAGTCACGAAACGCTTCTTATGTAAGCGCTTAGATTGTGGGATGATGTTGGAACTTATTTGAGAAAATTTAGTGAGAATATATCTGTTTAAAAAAATAATATTACACAACTTCCAGTATATAAATCCTCTTAAAACTCAAAGAATCTAATAGCTCAAGATATCAAGAAATTTTCTATTATAATAAATATACCCTTGTTTATGTTTGAATTTTTTTACGGTATTCGTTTTCTCCAGTTCTCGAAAATACTTTCTTGCTGTATTTCTATGCACATCCAAACTTTCCGACATCTTTTTTTGCGAATAAAACGGATTAGAAAAAAGATAATCCAACATCTGCGGAGTTATGTTTATACCATCCTTTTGAGCATCTTTCTTATATTTATCAATTAACGCTTTAATCTGTAATATTTTTTCTCTTGTCTCTTGCGCTTGCATATCAACACCTTGAAGAATATAAAATACCCAATTACGCCACTTCCCGTTTTCAGTAACAGCGCGTAATTTTTTATAATATTCGTCTCGATTTTCCAAAATATATTTACTTAAAAACAAGATTGGTAATTCCAAGCGTTTTGTTAGAACTAAATACAAAATCATCACAATTCTTCCTGTTCTTCCGTTGCCATCAAGAAATGGATGTATGGCTTCAAATTGATAATGCATAATAGCCATACGCACAAGAGGATCAACATTATCAAAATCTTTATTATCATTAAAATAATCCTCAAAATTTTTAAGTTTGTTCATAATGACATCATACCCCTCTGGCGGTGTATAAATTACTTCGCCAGTTTTTGAATTTTCAATTTTAACATCTGGAATTTTTCTAATGTCTTTTTTGTTTGGCTCTAAAACAGATTGAATCTTTATAAAACTATTCGTATTTAAAAATTCATCTTTAAGCAACATCTTATATCCTTTGCGGAGAGCATCGCGATAATTCAAAACTTCTTTTTCTGCTCCAGAAAGCTCTGATTCTTTATAAATAACATCAGCTTTAAGAGCTTCTGCTACAGTGGTATTGATATTTTCAATTTTACTACTGGCAACTGCTTCTCGTATTGTCATTGGTGAAACTAAAATACCGCTATTTGGTAAAATATTGGCCATGCCTTTTAATTCAAAAAGGGAATTATTGGCTTTATTAACTAATTTTAAAAGAGCCACATCGTCAAAATTGAAATTTGGAGGAAGTAATGGTAAATCATTATATGGAATTTTTTGATCAAACATGTTTTTATTATTTTGTATTATGCACATATTTTATCATTTTTTGTGCATAGTTGTCAATACATGCACAATCAGTATGCACAGCTACAAAATACCACAAAAAAAGACATACGATCAAACAAGTTCCCTAAGTCACAAAAGACTCCACTCAGGAGAATGGAGCCAACATTTCTTTATATGCTTGTTCAGACTGCTTGCTTGGGGACAGGGAGTCGAACCCCGATTGACAGGACCAGAACCTGTCGTCCTACCATTAGACGATCCCCAAATACATACTAACATTTTAACATGCTAACATATTAACATTATTTAAAAAAAATACAAGCAAAAAAACTTGTTAAGATATTAGTATATTTAAATATTTAAATGTTATACTTTCAAATATCTCCTTATCGCGATCAGACTGCTAATTACTCCCAGACCAACACCCATCGCAAGAAGCAGAATTGTAAAACTAAAAATATTACTTAAAAAGTGCGCGTATAAATCAAGTCCCGGTAAAAACTGCGTCATCTTCGGGGAAATATATATTACAATTGGGAACACGAAAATGACAGTTATAACGCATCCCAATACTCCAAGAATAGCCCCCTCCACCACGAACGGCATTTTTATAAACCAATTACTTGCTCCAACCAAACGCATAATTTCAATTTCCACCCGATGCGTATACATAGCCAAACGGATAGTATTGAAAGCAACAAGAATACTCATAATGATGAATAGCACAGCCAATCCAAAAATGCTATCTTTAACTGTTTTTAAAATAACCGAAAAATTATTTATCGCTTTTTCGTTTTCCTTAAAATTGATTTTTTCAATAATATCATCATAATTTTCATTTCCTTTTATATATTCATCAATAAATTTATATTGGCCAAGAGAAGCCGCCCTCACATTTAAAACAGCAAATAAGGGGTTTTCTCCCAATTCTTCAAGCGATTGATTTATATACTCATTATCTTTGTGAGATTCTTTGAAATTAATAAGCGCTTGTTCTTTTGAAATATACTCAACACTTTTTACTTCTTGCAGTTCCTCTAAATCTTTTCTAAACTCCAAAATTTTGCTTTCATTAGCGTCATCTTTAAATTGAATCGTAATATCAATTTTTTCTTGCAAAGAGCTAAGCGCGAAATTGCCTATTGTATCAACAGCCATCATAACCGTTACGGTAAAAAGAGCCACGACAATTATAGACATTGTCGCTATATTCAACCAAACATTTCTCAATAAATCATTTAAAGCAGTCGTCCCTATTCTTTTAATTTTGTTGATGATCATATGTTTATATTAAATATTTTCCCTTATCCGTCTGGTCTCTTGTTATCATTCCGTTATCTATGGTTACAACTCTTCTATTTACTAAATTCACTATCTCCCTATCATGCGTTGCCAGAACAATTGTCGTGCCATATTGATTTATTTTCGTAAGAAGCTGGATTATATCCCAGGTGTTTACAAGATCAAGATTTCCAGTGGGCTCATCGGCGACTATAATATCCGGCCTGTGAACCAATGCTCTGGCAATTGATACTCTTTGTTTCTCTCCTCCGGAAAGTTCGGTTGTATAATTGTTAATTTTGTCAGAAAGACCGACTATTTCTAGGACTTGAGGAACATCCTCCTTGATATCAAGATCGGATCTTCCGGAAACTTCCATCGCAAAAGCTACATTCTCAAAAACTGTTTTTTTGTCCAGTAACTTAAAATCCTGAAAAACGACACCGATATGCCTTCTAAGAATAGGTAATTTATTATTTTTTATTTTGCTTATATTTCTTCCTTTTATAAAAACCTCTCCTTTTGTCGGTTTTTCTTCAGCAAAAATCATCTTCAATAAAGTTGATTTTCCTGCCCCGCTCTGTCCGACAATTGAAATAAACTCTCCCTTTTTCACTTTGAAGTTTATATCTTTCAAAGCAACAGAGTCATCATTATAAATTTTTGAAACATTGTCAAAAAATATCATACTTAATATTTATTTTAAATTACACTGTCATTGCGAGGAGCTCCGCAGAGCGACGAAGCAATCCCGTAATTAAGTTCTTTATGCATAGTTACGGGATTGCTTCGGTCGTTGCGACTCCCTCGCAATGACAGTTATTATTTCCCTTTAAATACTTTTCTCCTCGCATACTCCGAAACTTTTCCTTTATTCCACTGTTGGACCGGTCTTAGATAACCAACTACTCTGGAATAAACCTCGCAAGGTTGTTTTATCAAGCATTTCGGACAAGTGAAATGTTCGCCAGACAAATAGCCATGATTCGGACAAATACTAAAGGTCGGAGTAATTGAAAGATACGGCATTTCTGATTTTTCAAATATTTTCTTAACTAATGTTTTAGCTTCTTTCCCGCTCGGCAACCGCTCTCCCAAAAAAGCGTGCATTACTGTTCCGCCTGTATATTTGGTTTGTAATTTATCTTGAAGCTCCACCGCTTCAAACAAATCATCAGTGTATCCCACTGGAAGCTGCGATGAATTCGTATAAAAAGGCTCGCGTGAAATTTCCTTTTTTTCTTTTGTTTTTTTTGGCATAGTATTTAAGATTAATTTTTTAAAATTTTAGTTTACTACTCTCATAAAAACATTTCCAGTAGCAATAGTTGTTGTTATTTTAATATTCTAATTCCTTATTATAATTATAATCTTTCTCATAAAATTATTTATATTAGTAGCGTAAACTAAACATATTGAAAAAGTCACAGCCCAATAATCATTTAAAATGTGTCTGCTACAGAAAAAAATAATAATCACTGCGATTGAACCAACTAATATTTCAGATCTTTTTGCCTGAATATCCATTATTGAATTTTCGTTTATTGCCCCGCCATGTGCAAGTACGAGCAAAACACTAGCACTGATAAAATTCATAAAGGGAAAAATAATCGCAAACCCCCTCTCTACTTCTAGTATATGAAATCCCGCACTAACGCCTGCTATAAAATTTGCTAAAATTACAAAAGTTAGCATAAATCCTTTGGCATAAAAAGAAATCTTTTTATCGGAAAAAGCATAATATATAGAAAGAAGAAAACCAATAACAGGAAAAGAAAAAATAAATATCGCGTCAGAATTATTAAGAACACTACCAAAGAATTCTCTAAACATAGTGAATTCAATAATCATTATTAAAAAAACTGTCAGACTGGTTAAAAATAAAGTTATTTCCGTGTACTTTGGAAGTAAATAATTAACATCCTTAATTAGTATATCTTTTAAAACCATATTTGATATTTTGATTTAAAAAGTAAGTAGAACAATATTTACGAAACGGAAACATTAAATTATTTCCTATTCCTTTTCTTCACAACTCCCTTCAACCTCGCTTCAATAAATCTATCAATCTCCCCATCCAAAACTTTTTCCGCGTCGGCCGTTTCAAATCCAGTTCGATGATCTTTTACCAATTTATACGGGTGCAAAACATACGACCTGATTTGATTCCCCCATTCCGCCGAAGCGTAGTTTCCACGCAGCTTCTTTTTTTCAGCCTCCTCTTTTTCTTCTTGTAATTTATATAATTTAGATTTTAAAATTTTCATCGCCTGCTCTTTATTTTGCAATTGACTTCTTTCGTTCTGACAAGCGACAACTGTCTTCGTCGGCAAGTGAGTAATTCTGACCGCCGAATCCGTTTTGTTTACAGACTGGCCGCCTGCTCCGCTTGATCTAAATGTGTCAATTTTCAAATCGTCGTCTTTGATTTTTACCTCGTCATCAGAGGTAATTTCCGGCAAAACTTCCACTAAAGCAAATGAGGTTTGTCGCAGATTGTCTGAATTAAACGGTGAGAGCCTAACTAATCTATGCACTCCCGCTTCAGTCTTGAGATGTCCATACGCAAACGAACCAGAAACTATAAATGTCGCACTTTTAATTCCCGCTTCTTCTCCTTTGGATATATGAATAAGGTTTGTTTTATATTTATGATCTTCCGCGTATCGCAAATACATCCGCAAAAGCATTTCCGACCAATCCTGCGCGTCCACTCCTCCCGCCCCGCTGTGAATCGCGACAATCGCGCTTGCTTCATCATATTTTTTATTCATCAACGCCTGAAATTCATTTTTAATAAAATCTTTTTCTAATTTTTTTAATCTCTCTTCCGCTTCTTTCAAAATATCTTGATCCTTTTTCTCGTCAATAAATTTTGTAATCTCGTCAAGATCGTTTATTCTATTTTCAATGTCCTCCCAAATCCCAACAACTTCTTTTAAACTGTCTAATTTTTGCATCACACTTTTTGCTTTTCTCGTATCATTCCAAAAATCGCTTTCATTTATTTCAGCCTCCAGCCCGACAATTTCCGCTTTCTTCTTATTCAAGTCAAAGACAGTCCCTCACGAGAAGGGTCCTCTTTTTTAAATCTTTAATTTTTTCCATTGCTTCTTTCATAAAATTATTATAACAGATAAATTTAAAAATGACAAAAATAGATATTTAAACTTGACATTTTTAAAAAACAGATTAGAATAATACTTACATTAAGGAGAGTGTATAAAATATGTCAAACACAACTGATCTTATAACAGCTCTTGTAAATATAGGGGCTTTTGTAGGTAAAGATGAAAAAGGGAGAATAGTGGCAAAATTTGATGGGCGCATAAATACAAGTGTAGATGAGAACCAACACTTACATATTTATCATAAAGGTTCATTGATAAATCTCTCAGCCCACAAATATGAAATTAGCAGTTCGGAAATTATTCTCTCGCCCAAATGATCCTTCGGGGTCTTTTTTTTATTAAAATGTTATAAGTTATCAGTTATTTGTTATAGGTTATTGAGCCCACTGTCAGATTCGAACTGACGACCTACGCATTACGGGTGCGTTGCTCTGGCCAACTGAGCTAAGTGGGCATTGTTTGTATAAATATAATAATACATTATTAACAGCTTACTGGTCAACTATTAAAATATTTTTGATAATTTAAAAACTTGACAAGATTTCATTATGGGTATATATTCATAATAGAGTTAATAAACTAAAATTTTAAATAGAAAGAAGGTGATAATTATGCCACAATTTAATAGAACAGGCCCTGCCGGAGCCGGACCTCGCACGGGAAGAGGAATGGGTCCCTGCGGACCAGGAATGGTTTATGGAAGATGCGGGTGCGGGTGCGGTTATGGCAGATTCGGAGGATTGTATCCACTACAATCAAAACTGACCGAAAAAGAAGAGGCGGAAATTTTGAACGAAGAAGCAGAAACGTTAGAAGAGGAACTTAAGGGAATAAAAGGAAGATTGAGCGAACTGAAAAAGTGAAAGTAGAGCTGGAACTAAGTTCCGCATCTGCGGAACTTAGTTCCGAAATTGTAATAAATTGTTATATTGTCAAATTGCCATATTGTTATGCATAACACAATAACTAAAACAACAAAACAATTTAACAATGTAACCATTTAACAATGTAGTAATATGCGACCGAAAAAAATAAGATTTATAAATTTCAATCCGCAAACAACATATTTTAAACCGCGAGGTATTCCCCTATCTTCTCTTGAAGAAAATATTTTAACTATGGATGAGTTAGAAACTTTGCGACTCAAAAATTATAAGAGATTAGAACAAGTTGAGTGCGCGAAAAAAATGAAAGTATCCCAAAGCACTTTTCAGCGGATTTTATGTTTAGCTAATAAAAAAATTGCCGACGCTTTAATAAATGGCAAGGCAATAAAAATAGAAGGAGGTGTTATAAAAATGAACAATGAAGAAAAAAGAAAATTCAAATGCGAAGGATGCAAATATGAATGGGAGGAAGAATTCGGCACGGGGAGAAGAAGCATAATGTCCTGCCCAAAATGCAAATCAGAAGAAATCCACAGAATTGATCAAGATGGACACGGATTTGGCAAACAGCCTTGGGGCTACAAAGGAAAGAAATAGTTTACGATAAATTTAATGGCTCGGTCAAACATTGAATTTGATTGCCAATATAATTAGTCAAAATTATAACCACTATCGCAATAGATAAATGCTCTACAACCGCTTTCCATCGGCTTCCGTTTTTCTTGTCTGCGATATAAAAACTAAAAATGCCCAGCAAAGATAATCCATAAATTATACTCACAATAATCGCCGTCCCGAGAGGAAATAATATTATCGGAACAATAAACGACATCGCAAAAATAAATTTAGCTAAAAAGGTGCAAACTGTCGATTCCCATATTTCTCTTTCCGTATGTTTGTTTTCTGCTTCTTCGGAAACATGAATGCCCAATGCGTCGGAAAACGCATCCGCTACCGCTATTGTCAAAATTCCGCCAATGATTACAATTTTTGAATGTGTCCCTGCATTTAAACCAACGATTAGTCCAAGTGTTGTGATTATTCCCGAAGTCAAACCGAAACTTATTCCTATTTTTAACGAATGGTTGTTCATAATAAAATCTAATTTATATCCATCAAAAATTTCATAATTTCTCTTCCAAAAACTTGAAAATCTTCCGCCTTTAGATTTTTTATTTCTACCCATTGCGGATCAAATGCTTCTTCGTCATCTATTTTATCATTATCTAAAAAATCAAGTGCCCTTGCTTTGCATAAAAAGAAAAAAGAGAAATTGTGATATGCCTCATTCAACGGATCATAATAGAAAAAGCTTTCTTTAAATTTCAAAAAATCAATAACTTCAATCTCAATTCCTACTTCTTCTTTTACTTCCCTTTTTAAAGCATCTTCAATTCTTTCTCCTAAATTAACTCCTCCTCCAGGCAAAAAAAGTTTTCTCGTGCTACGAGTGTCTAATAGCAACACTTTTCTGTTATTAATAATAACTGCGTAAACAGCTGGACGAAATTGCAATTTATCTTTTGATATTAATTTTTTCTTGCCAAATAAAGTTTTACATTCAATCATAAGTTTTTCATAAAAAATCTGAGCGGGTAACGGGAGTCGGACCCGTCTCTTAACCTTGGGAAGGTCACATAATACCGATATACTATACCCGCATATTATCATCGGAGTTCACACTTTAGTGTGTAAAGGTTTTACTTTCAATAAAATTTTTTTACAGGTTAAAACCTGAACTCCAATCTATTTGCTCGCGAAAAAATAATTCCACCATTTTATATAATTCGGCAACTTATTTTTTCCATCATTTTTATCAAGATCATTTGATTGCGCGCCCAAAACTCCCGGATTAGGTCTTACTATAACCACGCTCTCACCATCCCTTTTTAAATTAAACCTTTTTCTCACTTCTGCCTCTTTATATTCATCGGTCTTATAATATTCAATTAATTGCGATAACTTGTAATTATCTTTTTCCAAAATATTTATGTCATCCTGCAAAGAATCAATTTCTTTTTTAATTTGATAATCTCTATAAAATTCTTTTCCCAAGCCAGTGCCTAAAAAAACCACAGCCAAAACACTGCTCGCCATAAACAGGTTAAAAGAAAATATTTTACTCACAACATTCTTTTTCTTTTTTTTATTTACGATCACAATTGTGTTATTTAATGTTTATGATATACTTGTTTTGTAAATAGTAAATGAAATTTATGAAAAAGAAAAAACTTTATACTGCCATTAAATTCATCGTTGTCAGTTTAATAACAATAAGCATGTTATTCTCTTTAGCATTGCCAGCGCTATTTTAGATATCAGCAATACCATTCTCAATATAGCATATTTTTGAAAATCAGATAAGAGTAAAAACTGCGTTTAAATAACGCAGTTTTATTAATATTCAATATTCAATATTCGGTTCTACACATCCAAATTCTTCACTTTCTTCGCATGCGTTTGGATAAATTTTCTTCTCGGCTCTACTTCGTTCCCCATTAAAGTTTCAAAAACCAGATCCGCCGCTTCGGCGTCTTTTATGGAAACCTTTTTCATAATACGGCTTTCCGGATTCATCGTAGTTTCCCATAACTGTTCCGGATTCATTTCACCAAGACCTTTATATCTCTGAATATTTATCCCTTTAAGTTCTTTGTTTTCCTCTTCTTCTGCTGCTGCTTCTTCATCTTCTTTTTGTTTTTTAGCCCCCGCTTTTATTTTTTTCTCTTGAACTTTTAACTGGAAAAACTTAATTGCTTCCTCTTTTTCTTCCTCCGTAAAAACATACCTGAATTCTTTGCCGGATTGAATTTTAAAAAGCGGCGGCTGGGCGATATAGATGTGCCCGTCCGTAATTAATTCTTCAAAGTATCTGTAAAACAAAGTAAGAAGTAGAGTTCTAATATGCGCGCCGTCAACATCCGCATCAGTCATAATAATTACACGATTATACCTTAATTTAGAAATATCAAATTGCTCACCGACTCCCGCGCCAAGCGCGATTATCAAATTTTTTATTTCATTGGAAGAAAGCATTCTGTCTAATCTTGCTTTTTCCACATTCAAGATTTTTCCGCGAAGCGGCAAAATCGCCTGGAAAGATCTGTCTCTTCCCTGTTTCGCGCTTCCGCCCGCGCTATCTCCCTCCACAATATAAATCTCGCAATTTTCCGCTTTTCTCTCGGAACAATCAGCAAGCTTGCCGGGCAAAGTCATTCCTTCCAACGCGCCTTTTCTGATAATCGTATCTCTTGCCGCTCTTGCCGCGACTCTTGCCTTAGCCGTTAAAATGCATTTATTTAAAATTGCCTTCGCGTCATTTGGATTTTCGTCAAAAAATTCTTCCAACGCGGAAGACATTACGCCAGCGACAATTGACTTGACATTGGCGTTTCCCAATTTTCCTTTTGTCTGTCCCTCAAATTGAGGGTCTTTTATTTTGATATTGATCACCGCTGTCAATCCTTCTAAAACATCATCGCTTGTTAAATTCTCGTCTTTTTCTTTTATATATCCTTTCTTTCTTGAAAAAGAATTAAAACTTCTCGTCAACGCTGATTTAAATCCGGTCACATGAGTTCCGCCATCAATGGTATGAATATTATTTACAAAAGCAAAAATATGATCTTTATAACCGTCGTTATACTGTACGGCAATTTCCGTTAAAACCTCATCTTTCTCTTTCTCAACATAAAACGGGGTTTTGTTTTTTATTTCTTTGCCTTGATTAAGGTGTCCCACATAAGAGATCACTCCGCCGTCAAAATAGAACGAGTATGATTTTTTCTTTTCTTCATTTCTTGTGTCAGCTATTTTTATTCTAACGCCTTTTGTCAAATACGCTTGCTGCCTCATTCTGGAAACAATTTTTTCCCAATCAAATTTTATCTCGTCAAAAATTGTATCATCCGGTTTGAAAATAATTGTTGTCCCGGTCTCTTTTGTTTTTCCAACCGACTTCACATTCGCTTTCGCTTTTCCTGTTTTAAATTCCTGCATCCAAACTTTCCCATCCCTTTTCACTTCAGCTGTTAAACAACTGCTTAGCGCGTTCACAACGCTAATTCCCACACCATGCAACCCGCCA
>DAOWHY010000032.1 GCA_030641185.1 Candidatus Moraniibacteriota bacterium
ATTTTACATTATAATACTGCTTGTCATCCCAGAATTTTTTTCTAAAAGCGAAGCTTTAGAAAAAAATGTCTGGGATCCAGTAAGTTTCACTTAATAAAATTATTACGATAGTTATTATTCATTGAGATAAACTGGATTCCCGCCGGAGTTTATGCTGAATTTATTTCAGTGCGGGAATGACAATTTAGTTCCTAATCTTAAATCTATCGCAAAAACAAAAAATTTTAAAATCAATAAACAAATTACCGCGTCTGAAGTTATGATGATTGACGACGAAGGCAAACAGCTTGGATTAACAAAAACTTTTGACGCTCTAAATCTGGCATCTGAAAAAGAGCTTGATTTAGTTGAGGTTTCTCCAAATTTGAATCCCCCGGTCTGTAAAATTATGGATTATGGCAAATATTTATACAAGGTTGCCAAACAAAAAAGACAGCACAGCGCGAAACAAAAAAAGACAGAGACTAAAGGAATAAGAATAAGCGTTCGAATTGAAAAACACGATCTTGAATTCAAAGCAAAAAACGCCATCAAATTTTTAAAGAAAGGAGATCGGGTTAAAATAGATATGACTCTAAGGGGAAGAGAAAAAGCAAATCGCGATTTTGCGCGTGAGAAATTTAATGACTTTTTACAGATGATTTCTAGGATATCAAAAGAAGATAAAGAAACGGAAGAAAGGGAAATAATAAAAGAATACGACATCAAAAAGACCCCGCAGGGATTTAATATTGTTATAGAATTTAAGAAGAAATAATTATTATTGTCATCCCAGTAAGTTTCACTTAATAAAATTATTACGATAATTATTATTCGTTGAGATTAACTGGATTCCCGCCTCCGCGGGAATGACAAAAACTATGCTTTGTAAATTAAAATTATATATGAAAATTAAAACAAGAAAAGCAATTGCAAAAAGATTTAAGATAACGAAAAAAGGAAAGGTTGTCGCGAGAACCGCCAATCAGGATCATTTTAATTCTCGCGAGTCTGGAAATAAAACCAGACAAAAAAGAGTAGATAAGCAAATAGTGACTGGAGTTAAGAAAGCGATTAAAAGGCAATTAGTAAAGTAGATATTAACAACATGAGCAAAATTACAATTAGTATTTTTCTAGTTTTACTGTTTTATGCCATAATAGTTATTAATACTGTAGCTAGTGTTCCACTAACTTGTGATAATCCAAATTGTGGAGATTTTCTTCCACCTTGGCTTATACTGATAATTAAAGTTTTGTTTTATATTAGTTTTATCGTTTTAGTTATAGAAGTAATTGTAAAAATAATTAGAATGATAAAGAGAAAATACTTTTCAAAATAAATTTATAAATTATAATATTATCTATGACCAGAATTAAACGAGGCGTAATGGCCAGTAAAAGAAGAAAGAAAGTTATTAAAAAGGCGAAGGGATATTTAGGCGCGCGAAGCAAAAAATATAAAGCTGCTAAAGAAGCTTTAATGAAGGCAGGCACGCAGGCTTATCGCGACCGCCGAACTAAAAAAAGAGTTATGCGCCGTTTATGGCAAATCCGCTTAAATGCGGGAGTAAGAGAACACGGCTTGACTTACAGTAAATTTATCCATGCTTTAAAACTCGCCAAAATTGAAATTGACCGAAAAGTTTTATCTGATTTGGCAATGAATAATCCAGCGATTTTTAAGAGTATTGTTGAGAAAGTTAAAACGGCAATTAAATAAATATATCCGAAGCTCAGGTTTCAACCTGTAAAAAAACACCTTAAGCAAAAAGGTGTTTTTTGGTTGAAAAAAATAAGAGGAGTTTAGTCCTCTATGATTTTGTTTCTTTTAATTTTGCTTCTATCTTAAGAAGCTGCCCTTTCCATTCATCTACCATTGAAGATCTTCCTTTTATAAATTTTTCTGGTCCTTCAAAAATAAGAATATCTCTAGCGAATCCATCATCAGATAATTCGCGAGGATCTATTCCAGATCTTTTCCACTTTTCATTGTATTTATTTAAATGTTCAATGAGATCATTGCCACTTTCCAGATATTCTTTTACCAGCCTCTGCTCTTCCTTTGTTATGTCCTTGTCCTTACATAATCTTTTTATAATTTCGTATATATTACTCATTTATTATCCTCCAATGACTTTTCTTTATCCTACCCAAAAACAAAAAACTTGTCAAATAAAAAACGTAGGGGCAGGTCGCGACCTGCCCCTACGTTTTTGGATAATTAGAATATTCTTACCACTCATAACTCCCAAAAATCCACCCCACTAATTTCTCTGTTTCTAAAAATCTGTCTTCGGCGTTTAAGACTACACTTATTATTCTGTGATTATCGATCGGATCACCGACAACCAAAGTCAAACACTGCCCCGCTTCATCTGTCAATCCCGTTTTTCCGCCTGTTATATTTTCTAATCTTCCTAAAAGCAGATTGGTATTTTTTAAATCGTGCTTTATATTCCCATCAAGAGAGCTTAAACTTAATTTCTGCGTTCTTAAAGTTTCCCAAATTAACGGACTGTCTAAAGCATAATCAAAAAGCTGGGCAATATCGTAAGCGGTGGAATAATTTTCTTTTGAATCAAATCCGGTCGGATTAGAAAAATTAGTATTTTTAAGCCCAAGCAATTCCGCTTTTTTATTCATTAATTTAACAAATGCCTCAACACTCCCGCCAGTGTGTTCCGCTAAAGAAACAGCAGCGGCATTGTTAGACCTGATCAGCATTATTTTTAATAAATCTTCCGCTTTTATTTTTTCATCTATCGCTAAACTATCTTTTCTGCCATCAGTGTCAAACGCGTTTTTGCTAATTATTACTTCGTCGTTCAAGTCAATATTTTCCAAAATAATAAGCGCCGTCATTATTTTTGTTAAACTCGCTATTGGCATTTTCTCATCTGGAGTTTTTGAATACAAAACCGCATCAGTCCCAGCATCTAAAACAAGCGCTGATTTTGCTCCAATATTAAAATCAGCCGCGCCCAAAATTTTAGAAGGCAGCGGCTGGAAAGAAGTTTCTTGACTTATATTATCAGAATAATAATTCCAATTTTCTTCCTGTAAATTAAATCTGTTCCCTATAGATTCTCTTTTTATAAACTGTTCAAAAAGACCAGCATTCCCCTGCTCAGTGGATATAATATTAAGCTGACTTAAAAAAGCCAGCGCGATAATAGCAATGCTTTCAACCATTATAATGAATTATGAATAAAAATTCTTAATTCGCAATTCTTGATTCTTGATTCGTAATTTGTAATTCCTCATATCTCGGCAAATCTTCCGCTCTTTCCACGCCAAGTGTTTTTAGAAAATCAAATGATATTTTATATAGATAAGCCCGCGCGTCATCTGGTTTATTTATTCTTTCAATAAGCCCTCTTACCATCAGATGCCGCAAAGTGAAACTGCAATTAACGCCTCTTATTTCCTCAATCTCCGCTCTCGCAATTGGACCTCGATAGGCAACGATAGAAAGAACTTCCGATGCCGCGCGGCTCAACTCCCCTTCTATGTCCGCTTTCAAAAACTTATCTACGAACTCGCTATTCTCTCCCGCCGTTACCATCTGAATTTTATTTTCTTTAATTAAAATTCTCAATCCGCTATTTTCTTCTCTGTATTTTTTCGCCAAAAATCCCGCCGCCAATTTCAACTCACCTTCATTTATTGAAGTAAGCTTCGCCAATTTTTTAAAACTCATCGGCTCGCCAGAGACAAATAATAAGCTTTCTATAATTGATTCGGTTTTCATAATAATTTATTTTAATGACAGTTAAGGCAACTTCTTAATTCTAATCTCTCCAAACATTTCTTCCTGTTTCACAACAACTATATTATTTCTTACCAGCTCCAGCATCGCCAAAAAAGTTACCACGATTTCCACCCTATCTTTATTATCAGATATCGCGCTATGAAAAGTTAGATTTATTCTTTCTATTAAACTTTTTTCCAAATATTCAATTTTATCTTTTATGGAAATAACCTTTTTTGTTGTTTCTCTGGCAAGAATTTCAACTTTTGGCAACTTGTCTAAAACATTTTCAAATATATTTTGCAGGTCTAAAGTTGAAAGCTTTTTTGGCGGACAAAAAATCGTTTTTACGCCAGAATAACTTTGCCGAGAAAAAAGTCTTCTTTTTCTGCTTTCTAATTTTCTAAACTCCTTCGCTACTTCCTTAAATCTCTTATATTCTTTAAGCCGCGCTTTCAATTCTTCTATATCTTCTTCCTCTTCTTTTTCCAGTTCTAACATTGGAAGAATTGCTTTTGATTTTATAAGAATTAACTTTCCCGCTACCAACAAAAAATCCGCTAGATATTCCGGACTTATATTTTCACTATCTTCTAAATATTTTAAAAACTGGTCAGCCACC
>DAOWHY010000030.1 GCA_030641185.1 Candidatus Moraniibacteriota bacterium
ACTTAACAAAATCTTCGGGGATCCGAATGAGAAAGAACTGAAAAAGATCCAGCCGATCGTTGACGAGATCAATAAACTGGAAGAAAAATTCCAGTCTTTTTCTGATGAAGCATTAAAAGATCAGACTAATATATTCAGAGAGAGAATAAAAAAAGGCGAAACGCTTGATCAAATTCTGCCAGAAGCGTTTGCGGTCGTGAGAGAAGTTTCTAAAAGAGTGATGAAACAGAGGCATTATGATGTCCAGTTAATTGGCGGGATCGTTTTGCATCAGGGAAATATTTCTGAAATGAAAACGGGGGAAGGAAAAACGTTAGTATCCACTTTGCCGATTTATCTAAACGCGATTTCTGGCAAAGGAGTTCATCTTGTGACCGTTAATGATTATTTATCAAAAAGAGACGCCAACTGGATGGCGCCGATTTATCATTTTTTGGGATTAAGTGTTGGCGTAATTCAGCATGATGTATCTTATTTATTTGATCCGCAAGCAGAGCCGGACGAAAATGAAGTGACAGTGGAGATGGAAAATTTAAGAGAAATTCAACGCAAAGAAGCTTACGCGTGTGATATAACTTATGGCACGAACAATGAATTCGGGTTTGATTATCTGCGTGATAATATGGCGGTGAATAAAAACCAGATGGTTCAGAGAGAATTAAATTACGCGATTGTGGATGAGGTAGATAGTATTTTAATTGACGAAGCAAGAACGCCTTTAATTATTTCCGCGCCCGATGCGGATTCAAACACGATGTATCAGACATTTTCGCGGATTGTGCCGAGATTAGAAAAAGAAAAAGATTATACCGTTGACGAAAAAATGAGAGCTGTTAGCTTGACTGACAAAGGAATAGAAAGGGTGGAGGGAATGCTTGGAATGAAAGATATTTATAGCGAGGGCGGCATAATGACCGTTCATCATTTAGAACAGGCGCTGAAAGCGGAAATTTTATTTAAACGAGACAAGGATTATGTCGTCAAAGACGGCGAGGTTGTTATCGTTGATGAGTTTACGGGGCGGATGATGCAAGGAAGAAGATTTAGCGAGGGACTTCATCAGGCGATAGAGGCTAAAGAAAGCGTGAAGGTTCAAAAAGAAAGCAGGACGCTCGCAACAATAACTTTCCAAAATTATTTTCGATTATATAATAAACTTGCCGGGATGACTGGAACCGCGCTGACGAATGCCGAGGAATTTTCTAAAGTTTATAAGTTAGATGTAGTGGAAGTTCCGTCAAATAAAACAATTATCAGAAAAGATTCAAACGACTTGATCTACAAAACAGAACGTGGAAAATTCATGGCGTTAATTCAGGAAATAAAAAAACGAAATGAGAAAGGCCAGCCTGTTTTGGTTGGCACAATTGCCATAGATAAGTCAGAACTTTTGAGTGAGATGCTTAAAAAAGAAGGCGTTGAGCACAATGTTTTGAACGCGAAATTTCACGAAAAAGAAGCGTTGATTATTTCTAACGCCGGACAAAAAAACGCGGTGACAATTGCGACGAATATGGCGGGAAGAGGAACGGATATTAAATTGGGCGAAGGAATTGAAAAAACGGGCGGGTTGTGCATTTTTGGAACGGAAAGACATGAGGCAAGAAGAATTGATAATCAGCTTAGAGGCAGATCCGGACGCCAAGGCGAACCAGGAGAGACCAGATTCTTTGTTTCTATGGAAGATCATGTAATGCGTGTTTTCGGCTCTGATAAAATGAAAATGGTCATGGACAAACTCGGAATTGAAGAAGATATGCCGATTGAAAATTCTTTTATTTCCAAATCAATTGAAAACGCGCAGGGAAAGATTGAAGGATATAATTTTGATATTAGAAAGCATGTTTTGGATTACGACGATGTAATGAATAAGCAGAGAGAAGTTATTTACAAAAGACGGAGAGAGATTTTGGAAATAACAAAAGAGATAGAAAAAACGGAAAAAGAAATAAACAAAGAGAATTTTCCCGAGTTATTAAAACTGAAAGACAAAATTTTAGAAATGTTTGAAAATCAAGCGCAGTATATAATTTCTCTTCATAGCGGGGAAGAAAGAAGCGCCTGGGATTTGAAGGGAATTTTAGAAGCGGTCCACAAAACAACGCCGGTTAATGGCAAATTAGAAGATGAGCTTAAAGGACTTGTAAATTCAAATAAATCTGATGAAGAAGCAAGAAGCCTGATGACAGATTTAATTTTTAAAGTTTTATCCGATGCTTATAATAAACGCGAAGAAGATATCGGTTATGCCGCGGCGAGAGAAATAGAAAAAATGGTTATTTTGAGAAGTGTTGATATTCTTTGGATGGAACATCTTGATTCAATGGATCGTTTGCGAGACGGAATTGGATTGCGCGGCTACGCGCAGAAAGATCCGCTTGTGGAATATAAAAAAGAAAGCTACAGAATGTTCCAGTCTCTTCTCGGGGCAATTGAAGAAAATGTGCTTTCCACTATTTTTAAAATTCAAGTTGTTAAAAAAGTTGAATCGCCGATGGAGAATAAAAATATTTCTGTGAGCGGGGGAGATGAATCTTCTACTTCTTCTGTTCCTCAAATTAAGATGAAAAAAGTGGGGAGGAATGAGCCGTGTCCGTGTGGGAGTGGGAGGAAGTTTAAAAAGTGTTGTATGGGGAAATGATCA
Source organism: Candidatus Moraniibacteriota bacterium (assembly GCA_030641185.1). GTDB lineage: Bacteria > Patescibacteriota > Minisyncoccia > JAHIHE01 > JAGLIN01 > JAGLIN01. The sequence continues at coordinate 2,645 of DAOWHY010000030.1, forward strand.
TTTTAACATATAAACATATTAACATTTTAACAAAAAATATGAATAAGAAATTAAGCGGAACAATATCAATTTTCTACACTTTTTTAATTTCAGTATCCAGCACATTCAATGCTAAAGCGCAAACAACTACAATAATACATAGTCATCCAATGAAAGATTTTAATGTAATTGCTGAAAATTATATATTATGGATTTTATCAGTTGCAGGAAGATTAATTTTACTTATATTAATTTTTAACTTGGCTGTGTATTTATTTTATATTATTAAGCGTACTTTTAATAAAAATAACTACCATAAAGAAAAATTGACTAAAATACAAAAAAGGGTCCGGTGGTTTTTTAAAATTTTAATTTTAATCTTTATTCTATATATGTTTTTTGATAATTTTACAAAACCATTGTTAGATATTCTGAGGTAACTTTTTTGCGGGAAGCGGGAACGGATTTATAATTCGTTTCAAATGTTTACAGCCCCGTATATTTACAGCCCTGTCGTTTGTAGTCCTGTCAGAGTCTCTGATAGGGACTCTGACGAGAAAGCGGGACAAACGGGATTTCGAGACTTCCGTCAGAGTCCTCTGCGGAGAGACTCTGACGAGGCAGGAAACCCAAATTTGACAATTCAACAATTCTAAGATAAATTTAATCTTGTAAGTGATAAATGGTAAAATAAATTGTAGCAGTGGATTCCTGCCTTCGCAGGAATGACAATGGTAAACTTTATAACTTTTTGAGATGTTGGTTCAGGACTCCTTTATGTTGGTTCAGGACTCCGTCCTGAACCAGATATTTCTTAAGAGCGTAATTGAAAACAATAGTTGATTTATAGATAGATTTAAAGAAATACAAGGTTCAGGTCAGGAGACCTGAACCAACGATAGATAATTCTCTACTTTACAAACTTTATAACTTTCTAACTTTTCTAACTTCGCCCTATGTCCAGTAAAAGAAAAACTCTCCTAAATTTTATACTTATAATCCTCTTAGCGGCAGTAACCGCTTATATTGTGTATCCAAAAAATCAAGGGATAAAAATAAACGATTACGGGGTAAATTATTATAACGATTTGAAATTTCATTTGGGCCTTGATTTGCAAGGCGGAACCCATCTTGTTTATCAATCTGATTTATCTCAAATAGAAGAGGAAGACAAAGGCTCGGCAATAGAAGGCGTTCGCGATGTGATTGAAAGGCGCGTGAACGCTTTTGGCGTGTCAGAACCGATTGTGCAGACGACGAAAAATGATCGTTTGATAGTTGAACTGGCTGGTGTGAGCGATGTTAATCAGGCGATAAATATGATTGGTGAAACTCCCTTTTTGGAATTTAAGGAAGAAATGAACGAGGAGGAAAAAAGTAATTTAAGAGATCAATTTAAAGACGCTAATATTCCAGAGGAATATTTAGCGCAATTTTTTTATAAAAACACGGAACTTGGCGGGAAGCAGTTAGATCGCGCTGATGTTGCTTTTAATCCAAATACTTATGAGCCGGAAGTCCAGCTTCAATTTGATGGCGAAGGCAAAGATTTATTTGGCGAAATTACAAGCAGGAATGTTGGAAAGAAAGTTGCCATATATTTAGATGGAATGCCAATCAGTATTCCGGTCGTAAACGAACCAATAACTGACGGGAAAGCGATTATCTCCGGCAACTTTTCAATTGACGAAGCAAAATTATTAGTTCAGCGATTGAATGCCGGCGCTTTGCCAGTTCCAATAAAATTAATAAGCCAGCAAACAGTGGATGCCAGTTTAGGCAAGGACTCCATTCAAAAAAGCCTCATTGCCGGATTGCTGGGCTTAGTTTTGCTATCAATGTTTATGATTATTTATTATAGAATGCAGGGCGTTATAGCTGTTGTTGCTTTGTTTATTTATTCCTGCATAGTTCTGTCTTTATTTAAATTCATCCCAATTACTTTAACCCTGTCTGGAATCGCAGGGTTTATTTTATCTATCGGGATAGCGGTTGACGCGAATATTCTTATTTTTGAGAGGATAAAAGAAGAAATCAGAAAAGGCAAAACCATAAATATTGCGATTGAAGAAGGATTTGCCAGAGCGTGGAATTCAATTTTTGATTCTAATGTTTCAACAATAATAACCTGCGTGGTTCTCGCCTATTTCGGCACGAGCATAATTGAAGGATTTGCCATTACGCTTGGAATAGGCGTTGTCCTAAGTATGTTCTCAGCAATATTTATCACAAAAACATTTTTGAAAATTGTGACGATGAGTAAATGGGGGAGGAAGTTGTGGTTGTTTGGAGTTAGGAAATAAATTTAATTATTATTGTGATATACTTGTCATTGCGAGGAGTGAAATTATCCGTAGGATAATTGAGCGACGAAGCAATCCCGTGACTATGCACAATGAATATAGTCACGGGATTGCTTCGTCGCCTTCTCGTTCGCTACGCTCTCTCAGACTCCTCGCAATGACAAGTTTATTTATATGCTTAAATGTTAATATGCTAAAAATAATTCAAAAAAGAAAAATCTGGTTTATATTTTCCGCAATTTTAATATCCGCGAGTATTGCGGCTCTTTCGGTTTGGGGACTTAAGTTAGGAATTGATTTTACGGGCGGGACTTTGATGGAGTTTAGTTTTAAAGAAGAAACTTTAAATAGCGAAGAAATAAAAGACGCGTTAAAAGATATAGATTTAGGAGAAGTTAATATTCAATTTTCCGGCGATGATAGCGTTTTGTTAAGGTTTAAAGATGTTGACGAAAATACTCATCAGGAAATTATTAGGGCTTTGAATGTTGCAATTTTAGAAGAGAAGAAGGAAAAAAATAATAATCTGGAATGGAATATTGAAGATATAAATAAAGGAGAAAAGGATAACGCAAGCGTTGAGAATGAGCCAATTAGTATTATTAAAAAAGCGATGGCGGCGGATGAAGATGAAGAAAGCGGAATTGAAGTTATTACAGGTTCTGGTGAGGAAATAAATATTGAGAGCGAAGAGATTGATTTAGAATCCGCTATTGCGGCTAATGAAGAAAGTTCTAATATTAATGAAAAAAGATTTGATTCAATTGCTCCGGTAATCGGCAACGAGTTAAAAAAGCGCGCGATTTGGGCTATAGTTGTAGCGTTAATAGCAATTGTCTTATATATCGGCTGGGCGTTTAGAAAAGTGTCGCGGCCAGTTTCAAGTTTTAAATATGGAATTATCGCGACAATAGCATTGTTTCATGACATCATTATAACTCTGGGGGTGTTTTCTGTTTTGGGATATTTATACAATGTTGAAATTGGAATTCCGTTTGTGGCGGCATTGCTGGCCATTTTAGGTTATTCGGTTAATGATACTATTGTTGTTTTTGATAGAACAAGGGAAAATTTAATAAAATCTGGAATAGATGATTTTGAAGAGGTGGTAAATAAAAGCGTGAATGAAACATTAATAAGATCATTAAACACTTCTTTTACTACATTGCTAATTCTCACCGTTTTATTTTTATTCGGTGGAGCAACTATAAAATATTTTGTTGTTGCTCTAATAGTTGGAATTTCCGCTGGAACTTATTCTTCTATATTCATAGCAAGCCCGCTTCTTGTAACTTGGCAAAAGTGGAGTTTGAGAAGACAAAAGTAAGATATTTATTTTTTTGAAAACATAAAACAGTATGATATTATGTAATATCATACTGTTTTTTTTATCTTGATTTTTTAGGTGGAGAGTGGTAGATTGGAAGTAGAGTTTATAAATTAAAACAATAATATGGAACAAGATACACAACATAATGAAAATAGCGCAGAGGTTAAATTGGATGGAGATTTAAGTTCAAAGACCATCGTGTCGATATTACTTTTTGTCTTATTGATTGTTTTTGGTTCTATTTACTTTTTATTTTTTACCAAAAAAGATGGCAATCAGTTGTCTTCAGTAGAGAATGTGAAAATTGTTGAGGAAGATGAAGCTACTGAAATTGAAATTGATAGAAAATTAGATACAGACCAAGACGGATTGCCTGATTATATAGAAAAGATTTTAAAAACCGATTTTGATAGAGCAGATACGGACGGAGATTCTTATAGTGATTTTAATGAGATTAAAAATGGATATAATCCTCTGGCTGATGAAAAATATACAGAGAGGGAGTGGGAAGCGGCAAAGGAGAAGATAAGAAATGAGGACAATGGATTTTATGGGGAGATGTTTGGTAATATTGTTTCCGAAGAAGAAAATAGCGAAGTAATAGAAGTTTTGACTTTTGCTGGAGACTTAGAATATTTGGGATATGAATTGGTTTCAAAAATGCAAAGTACTACCCTACTAGTTACAAGTGATAATTTGACTAATTTTGAAAAAGAATTACTAGGAGTTGGCACTAGTAAAGATGAGGTGGTGATTAGAAGGGCAATTGAGGTAACAGAAGAAGAACTTAATTCAAACGATTTGATGTTATCTGGTAATCCTGATACAAATAATTTGATGGCTGAAATTTATGAAGAAGTATCCGTTGCTGATATTTTTGATATAACCGATGGTGTAACTAATGGTATTATAAAAAAGACGATTAAAATAGCAGATAATCCTTGGAACAAGAATGAAAAAATAATTATGAGCGATAATACCTATTTAATGGGTGGTATAATTTCCATTAAAGGTAAAATCAAAATTGAAGAAAGGGGAGACTATCATCGCATCTCTCTAAACAACGATGATAAAATTTATGCTTTAGTGTGGAGTAATGATTATTCTGGAGATAATAATATACTACGATATGATGGTGAAAATGTTGAAATAAGTGGATATATGAGAATTTCTAATATTTCTAAATTACAATTTGAAGATAGCATAGGAGTAGTAGATATTAAAATTGCAGAATAATAAAATTATTTCTATTGGCTCCAGTTTCCTGACTGGAGCTTTTTGTTAACTCCTCTAAATAATTCTATTCACAACAATCACAGAATGGATTCCATCTCTGTTTTTTTGTTTGCAAATCGTGACTTTACATTAGCGTTCGCATTCTGGGTTTCACAGCTCTGCGGAGACTATGGAACCCCCGGTTGTTGGCATAGACATGGTCTGTTGTTTAGACAAGGGGCTCCAGTCAGGAGACTGGAGCCAACGATTGTTTTTTTGTTATTGCACTTTGGAATAAAATTTAAGCGCACATAGTTGACATATTTTATTAAATATGATATACTATTTCAGCAATACAAATACTAAAACCAAACTAATAATTAGAAATTATGGCAGAAAATAAGGAAAAAACAGGTGAAAATAAATTGGAGGCGGTAGATTTAAATCGTCTTATTTTAGATATGATCAATAAGCTTCCTGAAAGATCAAGAAATATAATAATAAAAAGATTTAATCTTGATAATAAAGGCGTAAAAACTCTTGATGAAATTGGAAAAGAATACGAGATAACCAGAGAAAGGGTTAGACAGATTGAGGTAGAAGCAATGGCAAAATTAAAAAAGACAAGCAGGAAATATAATCTTGACGAGGCGCTTGGTTATATAAAAGAAGGCGTTAAAAATCACGGCGGGATTATGAGTAAAGAAAAAATAATAAAAATTTTTCTTGATGGCGAAAATTTCAAAGCAAATAAACAAACTATGTTGTTAATTTTGTCGTTAGATGATAAAATAAAGATATTGAGAGAAACTAAAATTTACAAAAAAATATATTTTTACGAAAAAGAAAATGTCTTAAAGTTTGAGAAAGCGACAGAGAAAATAAAAAATTATCTGCAGGAAAAAAATAGAGATATAAGTTTTAATAAAATAACAGAACTCGTAAATGAAAGCGTCAACGAAGATAATTCTTTGCCTCTTTCCGTTAAGGCAATAGGATCATACTTGGAAGCGAACAAAATTATTCTGAAAAGTATTTTAGGAGAATGGGGTTCTGAAAAATGGTCTTATATTAATCCTAAAAATATCAGAGATAAGTCATATTTATCTTTGAAAAAAAATAAAAACCCGCTTCACTTTACTGTAATTGCTGATGAGATAAATATAATTTGGCCAAAAAAGAAAAAAACTAATAGCCAGACCGTGCATAATGAGCTTATAAAAGACAGCCGTTTTGTTTTAATCGGCAGAGGAATTTACGCGTTGAAAGAGTGGGGATATGAGCGGGGAACTGTTTTAGACGTTATAATAAAAATAATGTCAGAAAAGAATGAAAATATGAAACAAGAAGAAATAATAAAGGAAGTTTTAGACAAAAGACAAGTTAAAAAAAATACTATAATTTTAAATTTGCAGAATAAGGAGCGCTTTGAAAGATTGGATGGAAAGGTTTATAGACTGAGATAAATAATAATTATCTCCTACTGTCATTGCGAGGAATGAAGCGGAGCGATAGCGTAGCGGAATGACGAAGCAATCCCGTGATTAAATTCTCTGTGCATAGTTACGGGATTGCTTCGGTCGTTGCGACTCCCTCGCAATGACATTTCGTAATTCAAAAAAATTTATATTATTCTATGCCCACATTTTTATATATTGTAATAGAATCACTTAAGGAATCAATAGTTTTTTATTATAACTATTGGTGGTTTTTTACGCCGCTAATGCTTTGGCCTATTTTTCAGCTTGCCTGGGTAAATTATATCCAGGAAAAATATTTCAGAAGCATAGAATGGAATTTGTTGGAAATAAAAATTTCAAAAGAAATAGAAAAAAGACCAAAGACGATGGAGGAATTTTTTTCTGGAATTTACAGCAGCCATGATGTAATTATAGATACTTTGTATGATGTGTATTTACAAGGCGCGTTAGATGTTTGGTTTAGCTTGGAACTTGTAAGTATAGATGGAGATGTGCATTTTTATATCAGAACTCCAATTAAATCAAGGGCTATAATAGAAGCGCAAATTTATGCTCAGTATCCGGATGCTGAAATAAAAGAGGTTGAAGATTATGTGACGGACATTCCTGACGATATTCCAAGTAAAGATTATGAAATGTGGGGAACTGATATGACATTAGGAAGGGAAGATGCTTATCCTTTAAAAACTTATAAGGAATTTGAAGATTCTGCTTCGGGAGAATTTGTTGATCCTGTTTCAAATATTATTGAAGGAGTTAGTAAATTAGGCAAGGGAGAGCAGATATGGATGCAGATCCTTGTTAGAGCAACTGGCGATGAATGGAAGCAGGAGGCAGACAATCTAGTGCTTGATTTAATAGGCAGAAAGAGAAAAAAGGAAACATTCAGTAATCCGCTTGCGTTTATTATAAGTGAAATCGCTGATATTGGCAGATATATACTCTTTGGGCTTTTTTCAGCCGTTAATCCGCTTGAGGAGGGTGAGAAAAAAGAAACAAAAGAAGAAGAGTCAATTAGTTTAATGCTTCATCTTTCTCCCGGTGAAAAAGACGTAGTTACAGCTATTGATAACAGCACAAAAAAACCGGGATTTGAAACGGATATTCGCTGGGTCTATTTGGCAAAAAGAGATATTTTTGATAAGCCAAAAGGATGCGGAATATGTTTTTCTTATTTTGCGCAATTCGGATCACAAGATTTAAACTATTTAATTCCTAACTCAAAAACCAAGACAAGCGCTTATTATCTTCTAACGGAATTTAGATTAGCGATAAGGAAAAGAAAGCTTTTAAGAAAATACAAGCGAAGAGAATTTGATGAGAAAGGATATGTTTTGAATGTGGAGGAACTGGCGACTATTTTTCATTTTCCAACTATTGAAGTTAAAGCTCCTGTTGCTCCTCGAGTTGAAGCTAAAAAAGGCAAACCGCCAGCAGGGTTGCCAATATAAATTATTAGTCATTGGTAACATAGTCATTGGCAGTAAGACAAGTTATTGGTCATAAGTTAACAGAAAGTCCAAAGACCTAAAACTTATGACTGTTCCTACTGCTAACAACCTCATTACTTATAACTTGAAAAAGACAACAAGTCTATTATTTATTAAAATTCAAACATTATGTCAACTGATACCACTCATTTTGCAAAAACAAATTTTCGCGGGCAGGAGCATATTTTTGGTATAAAAAAAGATGATCGCAGAAGACATATGTATGTTATTGGGAAAACAGGAATGGGGAAAACAACGCTTTTGGAAAATATGGTTATTTCAGATATTAGAGCTGGAAATGGCGTAGCTGTTGTAGATCCGCATGGGGATTTTGCTGAAAAGATTTTGAATTTTATACCATCTTCCAGAATTAATGATGTTGTGTATTTTAATCCAGCGGACATTGATTATCCAATCGCTTTTAACGTAATGGAGCATGTTGATCCTAAATATAAGCATCTCGTTGCTTCTGGATTAATTGGAGTTTTTAAAAAAATATGGGCCGATTCATGGGGACCGCGATTGGAATATTTATTAAGGAATGTAATTTTAGGTCTTTTAGAATATCCGGGAAGCACTTTATTGGGAGTGCCAAGAATGCTCGTTGACAAAGAATATAGAAAAAAAGTAGTCAATAAAATTTCAGATCCTGTTGTTAAAGCTTTTTGGGTTGATGAATTTACAAAATATTCAAATCAGTTCACGGTTGAAGCTATTTCCCCAATTCAAAACAAGGTCGGACAATTTCTTTCCAGTTCGCTTGTCAGGAATATAATTTCCCAAACGCATTCATCCATAGATATAAAAGAGATAATGGATAACAAAAAAATACTAATTATGAATTTGGCAAAAGGAAGAATTGGCGAAGATTACAGCGCGCTTTTGGGCGCAATGCTTATTACAAAAATTCAGCTTGCTGCAATGGGAAGAGTTGACATCCCAGAAGAAGAAAGAAAAGATTTTTATCTATATGTTGATGAGTTTCAAAATTTTGCCACAGAATCATTTGCGGATATTTTATCAGAAGCAAGAAAGTATAGATTAGACTTAATTATCGCCCATCAATACATCAGTCAACTAGAGGAACCCGTAAGTGACGCTGTTTTTGGAAATGTCGGAACTATTATTACTTTCAGAGTTGGAGCCGCAGATGCGGAATTTTTAGAAAAAGAGTTTGAGCCGGTTTTTACAATGAACGACTTAGTAAATCTTGCCAAATATGACATTTATTTAAAATTGATGATTGACGGAGTGTCTGGCGATGCTTTTAGCGCCACTTCTCTCTCTCCGATAGAAGCAACAGAGAAAAGTAGTTTAGAAAAAATTATAAAGGTATCGCGAGAAAGATATTCAAGCAAAAGAGAGGTTGTGGAAGAAAAAATATCAAAATGGTCTGGCGTTAATAACGCTGATGATTATGGACAAAAAAAAGGAAATTCTTCAGCAAATGAAAATAATAGAAATAAACCGAGAGAGAATTATGCGAATAAAGATGACGATAGAGAAATGTGGAATGCTATTTGTAAAATATGCCAAACAAAAATAAAAGTTCCTTTTAAGCCAGATCCGGCAAGAAAAACATACTGTAAGGAATGCTTAGCGGACATTAGAAAACAGTCATCAGAATTTTTGAATGATAAAAATGATAAATCGGACAACAATATAAATAATGCAGACATTCAAAATAACAAAGAAGAACTAAAACCTGTTCAGAATAATAATGTTATCAAGAATATTATTGAGGAAGAAAAAATAAAAAAGGCAACAACGAGGACGATTCAAAATGGCAAGAGCGCTATTGAGAATACCATTAAAGAAGATATTGCGGAAGAGATTGAGCAAAAAAAAATTGGAGAAGGCGAAGTAATTAAGTTTTAATAACACAATTGTTGACAAAAAATATTGGCGTGGTATTATGAGTTTAAAGTTACTCTCAGTTTATATTAATTAAAAAATTATGTTTAAAAACCAGTTGATTTGTCTTTGTTGTTGTAGTCTGTAGAGCAGATTGGTTTTTAAATTGATTAATTTATTTTCTTGTTTAAATATTAAGTGAACTAAAACCAGTCTGTAGCGGCTGTTTTTATTTATAGAATTAATTTAATAAATATAGGACTTCTTCGCTTATGTCATTTCGAACCCGTGAGAGTGAGAAATCTAAAAGTAATACTATGCAGAGATTGTGTTTATATTAGGAGAATTTTTAGATCTCTCAACCGCGGAGTTTATGCTGAATTTATTTCAGTGCTCATTTCAAGATGACAAAACAAGAAAATCCTAATTAAAACCAAAAAAATGATTTACGAAAATGTGTTGAGCCTTGTTGGCAATACGCCGATAGTAAAAATAAATAAATTAACCGGAAAAAATGATGCCATGGTTCTGGCAAAGCTGGAGGAATATAATATAGGAGGATCTATAAAAAGCGTAATGGCCCTTCGTATGATTGAAGGCGCGGAAAAATCTGGAAAATTAAATAAAAACAAAACTATAATAGAATCCAGTTCCGGAAATACCGGCATTGCTATGTCAATAATCGCCGCAGTTAAAGGATATAAAATCACAATTATTATTCCAGCATCAGTAAGCGTTGAACGCAGAAAATTAATCAAAGCTTATGGAGCGGAATTGATCTTATCTCCAGGAGAAAAGGGCACTGACGGCGCTACTGAAATAAAAAAAAAGCTAATAGCCGAAAATCATGGGAAATATGCTGATCTTGATCAGTTCAAAAATCCGGCTAATGTTTTAGCTCATTATAATATAACAGGCAAGGAAATTCTTGCTCAAACCGAAGGAAAAGTTGATATGGTTGTCTTAGGCATTGGAACCGCGGGTACGGGAGTCGGGGTTTCAAAATGCTTAAAAGAATATAATTCAAAAATTAAAATTGTGGGAGTTATGCCTGAAGTAGGAGCAAAAATTCAGGGACTCAGAAATTCAGAAGAACTTAAACAAACAGATCTTTTTCAAAATAATGCCTTTGATGAAATTATTGAAATTAAAAAAGAATTAGTTCCGAAAATTTTTACTATCTCAAAAATGTTGGCTCAAAAAGAAGGAATTTTAGCTGGAATAAGCTCTGGAGCCGCTATGTATATTGCTCTTCAGAAAGCAAAAGAATTAAAAAAGGACAAAACAATCGTGGTAATTCTGCCGGATAACGGAGAAAGATATTTAAGCACTGACTTGTTTGAATAATAAAATAGGAGTGAGGGCTTTAGCCCGAAAAATCACTGTCGGGCTAAAGCCCTTTTTTATTATAAGAAGAGATAAGAGAGATAATAAGCTTGAAATCAAAAAGGAAGAAATAAATACGGTGCCTGATGAAATATTACAGTCAATCTTAGATAACGGAGCAAAAGCGATGCCCGCTGTATGAGTTAGTTAGTTATTGGAATATAACGAGGTGATTGAAATGGTAAGTTTTGACCCAGCAACAAGAATTGAGCGTATCCTTAATGTTCTTCTGTGTTTATTTATAAAAAATGATCAGGGAATATCTGAATCAGACGGAGTAGCTTTTAGAAGCATGCAAGATATGCATGATGAGCAATTAGTTGCACTTGAGAAAAAAGCATTGTTAATGCTTGGAGAAATTGGAACTGAGCCTCCGTTTAATATAACGGAAGATATAATTAAAGAAAAATTTAGAAAGACAAGGGAAAAAATAGATCAAAGCAGACAAGAACAAAAATCTGCCTTATCTTTATGTCATTTGTAGAGTGGTTTTCAATCACTCTTTTTTATTTGCATCCTCCACTTTTTTAGTGTATATTTAGTAATATAATCAATTAAATAAAATAGGAGGTTAAGAAAGGAAAAAATATGGAAATTAAATTTACGGATCAAAATTTTGAGGAGGAAGCGGAAAAATCGGAGTTACCAGTGCTAGTTGACTTTTGGGCGGTTTGGTGCGGACCGTGCCAGATGATGGGACCAATTATTGAAGAACTCGCAGAGAAGTTTGAAGGAAGAATGAAAATTGGAAAAATCAATGTTGACGAAAATCCTGAAACAGCTAAAAAATATGAAGTTTTAGGAATTCCATCTCTAAAGTTTTTTAAGAACGGAGAAATTATAGATGAAATAACGGGACTTCAGCCGAAAGAAGTTATTGTTGAAAAAATTGAGAATTTGATTTCATAGTGTTATTCCTGCGGAGGCAGGAATCCATTACTACAATTAAACTTTATAATAAGCTTTATTATAAATAGTAAAAGTATATTGTAGTAGTAGATCCCAGACATTTTTTTCTAAAGCTTTGCTTTTAGAAAAAAATTCTGGGGTGACAAAAATGTGGTAATAAAATTTTAAACAATTAATAAAAATAAAATGGCAAAAAAAATAATTGTTGATCAAGAATTGTGCATTGGTTGTGGAGTATGCGCGAGTTTATGTCCGGAAGTTTTTGAACTTCAAAATAACGGAAAGGCAGAAGTTATAAATGAGGATAATTGCGATTGTGAGGATGTGGTAAATAATTGTCCTGTTGGAGCAATAAAAACAAAAAAATAAATTGTTAAATTGCTCTATTGTTAAATTGTTATGTATGCATAAAAATAGGAGAGTTTATTTTATTATTGTTGCGCATAACAATTTGGCAATATAACAATTTGGCAATATAACAATTTAGCAATATAACAATGTACGATTTAATAATCTTAGGCGCTGGCCCTGCCGGATTAGCGGCATCAGTTTACGCGTCAAGATATAAAATTAATCATTTGGTGATCGGAAAAGTTTTTGACGGCTCTCTCGCAAAAGCGCATCTTATTGAAAATTGGCCCGGGAAAAAATCAATAAAAGGGTCTGGGTTAGTTATGGAATTTTATGAGCATGCCAAAAGTTTTGGAGCGGAAATCATACAAGAAGGGATTATTGAAGTTGATAAAAATAATAAGGGGTTTGTGATAAAAACCGGACTTAATAAGATTCATAGATCAAAGACGATTTTAATTGCTCTGGGAACAAAATATAGAAAGCTTAATGTTTCTGGCGAGGAAAAATTTTTAGGGAAAGGTGTAAGCTATTGCGTTGTTTGCGATGGCGCGTTTTTTAAAAATAAAACAACGGCAGTTGTTGGCGGAGGCAATTCTGCTGCGATGGCAGCCGAAATGCTTTCTGAATATGCGAGCAAGGTATATATAATTTACAGAAAACGTTCGATGAGATGTGAGCCTATTATTTTAGATAGATTGAAAAAAAATTCCAAAGTGGAAATTATTTATGATACAAATGTGATAAAAATATCGGGCGACAAAAAAGTAGAATTTGTTGAACTGGACAATAAGTATAATGGAAGCGATAAAATAAAATTAGACGGTTTGTTTATTGAAGCGGGTTCAGTTCCTGCCATAAATTTTGTGAAAAAACTTGAAATTGAAACAGATAAAAATAATTATATCATTATAGATCAAGGCGGAGCTACTAACGTAAAAGGCGTTTACGCGGCAGGCGATATAACTAATGGCTCTAATAATCTTCACCAAATCGTCACTGCCGTTTCTGAAGGAGTAATCGCGACAACAAGTATATACAGGGATTTAAAAGGGGGATCATAATTTTCAATAATAGAATCTATGCCAAATCCATTCACAAACGCAACTAAGCAGTTAGAAAATGCGGCGGAACTGCTTAACTTAAACAAAAACATTTTAGAAATACTGAAAAATCCTAAGGGAATTTTGGAAGTTTCTATTCCCATAAAAATGGATTCTGGAAAAACAAAAGTATTTAAAGGCTATCGTTCGCAATATAATGATGCGTTGGGACCTTTTAAGGGCGGTATAAGATTTCATCCGAAAGTAAATTTATCAGAAGTAAAAGCGCTTTCTGCTTGGATGACTTGGAAGTGTGCGGTAGTTGGATTGCCCTTGGGCGGCGGGAAAGGCGGAGTGGTAGTTGATCCTAAAAAATTGTCAGCTAAAGAAATTGAAAAATTATCAAGGGGATATGTTCAGGCAATGAAAGATTTTATCGGACCAGAAAAAGATATTCTCGCGCCGGATGTTTATACAAATCCGCAAATTATGGCATGGATGATGGATGAGTTTAGCAGGATAAAAGGATATAATGTCCCAGGATTCGTAACGGGAAAACCAATTGAAGTTGGCGGCGCGAGAGGAAGAAAATTCTCAACCGCGCAAGGCGGAATTTATGTTTTAGAAAAAGCGGTAAAAAGGTTAAAAATGAATTCTGAAAAAACTATTGTTGCCATTCAGGGCTTTGGAAATGCCGGATCTTTTGTGGCGAAAATTCTGAGCGCGCTTGGATATAATATTGTCGCTGTCTCTGATTCTCGCGGAGGAGTGGTTATTGATCAGGAATCAGGAATCAGAAATCAGAAATTTAAAAATAATGGCTTGAATATTAAAAATATTATTAAATTTAAAAAAGAAACAGGATCTGTAGTGGGATTTCCAAATACTAAAACTATTACAAATGAACAGCTTTTAAAGCTTGACGTTGATATTTTAATTCCAGCGGCGCTGGAAAATGTTATTACGGAAAAAAACGCAAGTAGAATAAAAGCAAAATTAATCATAGAATTAGCTAATGGTCCCATAACACCTGAAGCGGACATTATATTAGAAAAAAAAGGAATTATTGTTGTCCCTGATATTTTAGCAAACGCTGGAGGCGTGATTGTTAGTTATTTTGAATGGGTCCAGAATCTGCAAAATTATTACTGGACTGAAAAAGAAAATATTAGCAAGTTAAAAACAATAATTGAAAAATCATTTGATAAAGTTTGGGCGAAAAAAGAATGTTCAAATATCAGCATGCGTTTGGCGGCTTATATGGTGGCGGTTGAGAGAGTTGCGAAAGCGGAGGAGCTGAGGAGAGGGTTGTAATAAATTTCTAATAAATAAAAATAATTTTTTGAAATCTCTTAAAAAATTATTTTATTATCAAACCAATTAAGCAAATCTCCCTCTCCCCGCGGGAGAGGGTTGGGGTGAGGGGGCAAACAGAGAAACATTTAATGATCAATAGATCTTAGAAAACACTGTTTCGCTTATAAAAAAACAAAAAATATGTCTCTTAAATACAGAAGACATTTAAGAAAAGAATTAACCAGTCCGGAAAGAATAATTTGGCAAAAATTAAGAAACAGGCGAATGGGAGATGTTAAATTCAGAAGACAGCATTCTATTGGAAAATTCATTGTAGATTTCTACTGTTCAGAACTTAACTTGATTGTAGAAATAGATGGCGATGTTCACATTTATCAAAGGAAGGATGATAAAATAAGAGAAATCTTTTTAGAAAATAGAGGATTAAAAATAATCCGCTATACCAATTATGAGGTCAGGACTAATCTAATCGGGGTATTAGAAGATATTTTAAGAAAATGCGAGGAGTTAAAGAAAGGCAATCGTTAATTAACGCTCTACCCACTTACCCCCTCACCCCAACCCTCTCCCGCGGGGAGAGGGAGATTGTTAGTTTTTGCGATAGACAATAATTTGGGGGATTTTTAAAAATAATATTTATATCAAAAATGTCAAATTTTAACAAACCAAAAACAATCGTCGCTAACTGGAAAATGAACCCGGTTAGTTTTGGTGAGGTGGAGAGTTTAATAAAAACGATTAAAAATGGAATTCAAGAATTGGACAATAATAGAATAATAATTTGTCCGCCAGCGGTTTATCTTTCTAAAATTAAAGCGAATTCAAGTTTTGATTTGGGCATTCAAAATATTTTTTGGGAAGATAAAGGCGCGTATACGGGCGAGATTTCCGCAGTTATAGCCAAAAATTTGAAAATAAAGTATACTATAATAGGACATTCAGAAAGAAGGAAATATTTAAATGAAACAGATGAAATGGTCAATTTGAAAATTCAGTCAGCCCTGAAAAATAATATTAGTCCTATCTTGTGTATTGGCGAAACATTAAAAGAAAAACAGGAAGATCAAGCAATTGAGGTAATTGTTGTTCAAGTAGAGAAAGCTTTAAATAACATCACCAAATCTCAAATTATAAATTCAGAATTTCAAATTGCTTATGAACCGATTTGGGCGATTGGCACTGGAGAAACGCCATCAATAAATGAAATAATGAGCGCCTGTCTTTTGATTAGAAAAATTGTTTCCAATCTTTACGATCGTGAAACGGCAGAGAAAATATCTATTCTTTACGGCGGAAGCGTTAATAGTAAAAACGCCTTTGATTTTGTTGATAAAACAGGAATGGATGGATTATTAATCGGCGGAGCTTCGCTAAATGGGAGTGAGTTTGTGAGGATTGTGAAATTATTTGGATAAAAAAGCATATGACAAAAAAAGAAAACATTAAAAAATTTAAAATTAAAAAAGTAGCTGTTGTTGTTTTTATTATATTACTATTAAGTCAAATTGTTCTTTTTGGATTAAATTCTGTTTTCAATATAAAAGGTAAATTACTAAGCGTAAAACATATATCAGACTTGTCTTCACTTAAAAAAATTTGGATAGGAAACGTTTTAATTATTGAAGGAAGAACTATAGTTTCCTGTCATGAACCTCTTGATCAGATTAAAATAGGAACGAATAACATTGTAATTGATAGCTCTATCACAGAACAAGTAGACTGCTGGGGATATAAAGATTATTCAGCAAGATATATTATTGTCTATAATAATATATTCTCTGCTTTAGAAGCGTATATTTTTAATGATGCAATAAGTATAGATTTTGGCAACGTAGTAATTCTATAATGTTATTATAAATTACTTTCAACTTTATAAACTTTTTAATTTTTAACTAAAATCACATGTCCTTAATCAAAGAAATAATCAAAGAAGCGCAGGAAAAAGAATACGCTTTTGGAACATTCGACACCTCTAATTTGGAAGTAACGCAAGCTATTGCGCGAGCGGCAGAAGTAAAGGGAGTGCCGGCAATGATTGGCGTGACAGAAACGGCGCTGAGATATGCCGGTTTTTTGCCATTAGTAAATTTAATAAAAGGGATTATGAAAGAATCTGAAGCAGATTTAGTTCTTCATCTTGACCACGGAAAAGATCCAGAGATTATTAAAAAATGCATAGATGAAGGATTTGAATCTGTGATGATAGACGCATCGCATTATGAATTGGAACAAAATATAGAAATTACAAAAGATGTTGTGGATTACGCCCATAAAAAAGGAGTTGTTGTTCAGGCGGAACTTGGCAAAATCCCGCGGGTTGATCCTAAAATGAGAAACGAAGAAATTTTAAAAAGAATGGAAAAAACCGATCCGGACGAAGCGGAAGAATTTGTCCAAAAAACAGGAGTAGACACTTTGGCAATGATTATTGGAAACATTCATGGAATGTATAAACCGGAAGGAAATCCTAAACTTGATTTTGATCTGCTTGGAAAATTGAAAAAAAGAATTTCAATTCCTTTTATTTTGCACGGGGGATCAGGAACACCATCCGAAGACGTTAAGAAAGCTATTACTGAGTATGGAATAGTTAATGTTAATATTGACACAGAAATCAGAGTTGCTTTTATGGGCGCAATAAGCGATTTTTGTATTAGCGGTCATATGGTAACTGATCCCAGAAAGGTTTTATCTTTAGCGCGCGATGCGGTTCAAGAAAAGGTGGAGGAAAAGATAGAGTTATTTAGATGTAATAATTAAAGAATTAACGAATTTCTTTGAATTACAAAATGCGTGATTTTACTGTCATTGCGAGGAGCCTGAGCGAGCGTAGCGAACGAGAAGGCGACGAAGC
>DAOWHY010000031.1 GCA_030641185.1 Candidatus Moraniibacteriota bacterium
CCAGATGAATTTAATAAAAAACTAATGGACTGGTTAATATGGTATAATACGGAAAGATACCACTGGAGTTTAGATTTAACTTCTCCTGTGGATTATATGATAAATAATAACTTATTGTCCAGAATGTGTTGGACTAATACAGACAGATTTTTTATTACGCATATAATACAAAATTGGGAGTTGTTCTTTTAAAAACAAAAAATTCTGCGGCACTGGATGATTGTTAAATTAAAAATTGTATTTTGAATAATAGCAATTATCCGGCACCGCAGAAGAAGTCGTCTTGCCTAAACGGTGCTTTTTTGTCTTTGCATTATTAGGACAGAAAAGATGAGATAAGAATTATTGGAGGAAAAGTTATGGAAGTAATAACAAAATCGCCAAAAGCGAAAAAGAAAAATGACTACAAAAAGGAAAGTCAGATTTCTAGTGCTTGGTATGAAGAAATTAATTCTTTGATGGAAGAAGCGACTGAAGCACTAAATAAAACAATCAGATGGTCTGATTTGAGTAGAAGGGATGAGATCAAGAGAGAAACTGCAGGAATGAGCAAGGAACAGATAAAGAAGATAATAGAAAAGGACATAGAGAAGTATAGAAAGGCAACTGATATCGTCAACCAGAAGATTGAAGTTGTTTATGGAAAGATGGAAGGCGTAGAAATAGAGGAATCAGAAATGACCATTACAAGCAGTCAGGAGATCATTGACAATCTGTTTTAAGAAAATCCTCAAAACAGATATAAAATTTATAACAAAAAGCTGAGGACTTAAATCTCAGCTTTCTTTATTATTATCGTTAGTTTTAATTTTTTACTCTTTCAATCTCCGCGCCTAATTGTTGCAATTTCTCATCTATCTTTTCATAACCTCTGTCAATTTGTTCAACGCCGTAGATTTCGCTTTTTCCTTTGGCGATCAAGGCGGCAATAATTAAAGATGCGCCGGCGCGGATGTCCATTCCGGTGATCTTATTTGCTTTAAGCGGAGTTGGTCCGAAAATAAAGGCGCGATGAGGATCGGCAATTTCTATGTCCGCTCCCATTTTTTTTAATTCCTTGAGATGTCCCAGTCGTGATTCATAAAGCGGATCATGAACCAGGCTTTTTCCCTTTGCTTGAGTGAGTAATACTGACACCATCGGCTGAAGGTCGGTCGGAAAGCCGGGAAACGGCAGGGATTGAATTTTAGTCGCCTTAAGATCAGAATTTGGTTTGATAATTACGCTGTTTGACTTTATCTCAAGATTAGCGCCAATTTCTCTTAATTTTTCCAAGAATAATTCCAAATGTCCAATGATAACATTTTTTATTTCTATTTCGCTTTGAGTAGCAACACCCAGAACAGTGAAAGTTCCCGCTTCCAACGGATCTGAAATAACGGAATGATCAACGCCTTGAAGCTTTTTTTGTCCTTTGATCGTAATCAGATGAGTCCCGACTCCTTCAATTTCAACTCCCATTTTTTGCAAAATATTACCGGTGTCCTGAACTTGCGGTTCAGCGGCTGCTGTTTTAATGACAGTTGTTCCGGGAACCAAGCTGGCTGCCATCATCAAATTCTCTGTCGCGGTTACGGAAAATTCGCTTAAAATAACTTCTTTTCCCTGAAGGTTTTTAGCGTCAAAATAATAAAAATTATCTTTTTCATAAATTTCCGCTCCCAATTTTCTCAAAGCTTCAAGGTGCGAATCAATCGGCCTTAAACCGATCTTATCTCCTCCGGGATGGGGGATTTTGAATTTTTTAAATCGCGTCAACAGAGGACCAATCAAAAGAACTGAAATTCTCATTTTTTCCACGGTGGAATAATCCATCTTCTCAGGATCAACTTTCGCGCCAGCTTTTATTTTTATCCTATTCTTTTCAATCCATTCAACTTCAGCGCCGATACTTTCCAAAACCTTGATCAAATTAAAAACATCGGTTACCAGCGGCAAATTGCCAATAATGCATTCTTCTTCGGTAAGAAGCGTTGCCGCCAAAACAGGACCAGCAGCGTTTTTATACCCCCCGATTTCAACAGTTCCTTTGAGCGGTTTTCCGCCATTAATGATGAATTTTTGCATATGTATTAAATTGTTATATTGTTAAATGGTTTCTACCCGGCTTTAGCCGAGGGTTCCTGTGGCTTTAGCCACGCGAATAAAAGTATTTTTTACCTTTCCAATAATTCTTTTTTAATGATATAATAGATTCAGGTTAGTGGCAAGCAAATCATTCTTAATTTATATTTTATTCGCGAGGTTAAAACCTCACAGACCCTCGGCTAAAGCCGGGTAGAAAATAATTTTATGAAAATACTTTTAACAGGCGGTGGCACAGGCGGACACTTAATCCCTCTTTTGGGAGTTGTTTCTGAATTAAAAAAAATATGTATTGAAAAAAAAATAGAGAAACCGAAACTTTTACTCATTACTCCCGCCAGCAATTTTAATCAAAGTATTTCTGAAGCTGGAATCCAAATTAAAACGATCAAAGCGGGAAAGTTGCGCCGTTATTTTTCGTGGGAAAATTTGAAGGATATTTTCAAAATTCCAGTCGGCATAGTTCAGTCTCTTTATTATGTCTACAAGTTCAAACCAGATGTTGTTTTTAGCAAGGGCGGATTTGCCAGCGTTCCGCCGGTAATTGCTTCATGGATGCTAAGAGTGCCGATCGTCACGCATGAATCAGACATCGTTCCAGGACTTGCTAATCGCATTATCGCCCGTTTTGCTTCCAAAATTCTCATCTCATTTTCCGCCGCTGAAAAATATTTTGATAAAGAAAAAACCGTTTTAACCGGAAATCCGATTAGAGGTGACATTAAGGATGGCAGTCGTGAAAACGCTCTTGAGTTCTTCAAGCTTTCTTCAGATCTGCCAACCGTTTTAATCTTCGGCGGAAGTCAAGGAGCGCAAAAAATAAATGAGTTAGTTTTGGAAATTTTACCAGAATTAACCAGGAAATGCCAAATTATTCATCAATGCGGAGATAAAAATTATGAGGAAATAAAAAATAAGATCAGTAAATTAAAATTAAAATATCCAGAACGCTATCGCGTTTACCCTTTTATAAAAGAAGAAATGAAGGACGCTTACGCTTTGGCAGAAATAGTTATCAGCCGCGCGGGAGCAAATAGTTTGGCGGAAATTGTTGCTTTGCAAAAGCCAAATATTCTCATTCCACTTTCCACTTCTGCCAACAATCATCAACCCGAAAACGCAAAATTTTTCGCCGAAAAAAACACTTCTTTGATAGTTGACGAAACTGTTGATAATTCGCAGGATTTGGCTGATGCCATTCTCAAGTTGTTGTCCGATAAAAATCTTCAAACTCAAATGAAACAAAATCTTTTAGAAATAGCGTCCCCGCAAAACGCTTCTCGGAAGATCGCGGATGAGATAGTTAGTATATAAGTTAAGTATTTAAATATACTAACATTTAAACAAATTTATAGTCTGAACTGTTTTACAGACAGTTTTTTATTTTTCCCAAACAAATAAAACCCAATAGAATATTCTGCCCATATAAATATGTGAAATAATTTCTTTTGACATCCTCATTTAAAGCGTAGGGTTTTTTTGACTAATTCTGCTTTAAATAGTATTATTTATAAAAGGATGTGTTCAGCGAAGAGCAATATTAAGAATATTATTTATAATGATTTTGAACCAACTTAATCAAATTTATGACAAACAAATTAAGACAAGCGCGGATTGATAAATTGAACAAAATAAAAAAGGCGGGTATTGATCCGTATCCGGCAAAATGCGAAAGAACGCATATTATAAAACAGGTTCTTGATAATTTTGACAAGTTTTTTAAAGCAGAAAAAGAACTCGTTTTAGCGGGCAGAATAAGAATGATTAGAGCTCATGGCGGATTGACTTTTGCAAATATTGAAGACCAGAGCGGACAGATCCAGCTGTTTTTTAAGCGTGATGAAATTGGAAAAGAAAAATACGAAACGCTTAAAAATTTAGATGTTGGCGACTTTATCGAAGTAAAGGGAATTTTATTCACAACAAAAAGAGGGGAGCGGACTTTGAATATTAACGAATGTAAGATTTTAACTAAGTCGCTTTTGCCTTTGCCGGAAAAATGGCATGGGTTGCAAGACGAAGAAATAAGATACAGAAAAAGGTATCTTGATTTGGTAATGAATAAAGATATAAAAAATTTATTTGTCAAAAGAACTGAATTTATAAATAATATCAGGGAATATTTAAATGGCAATAATTATTCAGAAGTGGAAACTCCCGTTTTAGAAAAAATTCCTGGCGGCGCGGATGCCGAACCGTTTATCACACATCACAATAAATTAGATATAGATTTATATCTTCGCATATCCCTGGAACTGCATCTAAAAAGATTAATGGTCGGCGGATTTGAAAAAATATATGAAATTGGAAAAGTGTTTAGAAACGAAGGCATAAGCACGCAACATCTTCAAGAATTTACAATGCTTGAATTTTATTGGGCTTACGCCGATTACGAAAAATTAATGAACTTCACGGAAGATTTTTACACGACTATTATTAAAGAAACTTTTGGCACTTTAAAAATTGAACATCAAAAACATATTTTAAATTTCAAGGCGCCATGGCCGCGAATTGATTTTAGAGAAATCGTTTTGCGGGAATCTGGGGTTGATATTGACAAATATCCAACCAAAAAAGATATGCAGGGAGTTTTAAAAGAGAAGGGGATTAAAATTGACTTAAAAGCCGGGAGAGGAAGATTAATTGACCAACTATATAAAAAATTAGTCAGACCAAAATTAATTCAACCGTCTTTTCTTATAAACCACCCGCTTGATATCTCTCCCTTAGCCAAAAAGAAAGATGATGACCGGACAAAAACTCAGAGGTTTCAAGTTCTTATTGCTGGAGCAGAAGTAGGGAATGCTTTTTCGGAACTTAATGATTCAATAGATCAGAGAGAAAGATTTGAAATGCAAGATAAGTTGCGAGCTGAAGGGGATAAAGAGGCGCAAATGATGGATGAAGATTTTGTGGAAGCGCTTGAATATGGAATGCCGCCAACGGCTGGATTTGGCGTAGGTATTGATAGATTGTTTATGATTTTGGCCAATCAGGAAAATATCAGAGACACCGTATTTTTTCCAATGATGCGACAACCGAAACATTACAAATCAAAAGCAGAAATAGGAAAGTTTGAATTAAAAGGAGGAGAAGTTAAAATAAAACATAACAAAGCAATTAAATAAAACTATGTTAGACATAAAATTCATTAGAGAAAATCCAGAAGTTGTAAAGGAAGAAATTAGGAAAAGAAATATGAAAATTGACTTAGATTCTTTTCTTAATTTAGATGAACAAAAAAGAAAACTCCAGCAGGAAGTGGAGGATTTAAGAAAAAAGCAGAATGAAGCGAATAAAACTTTATCTCAAAACAAAGACGAGAAAATTTTATCTGAAATGAAAGAAATAAAAATAAAATTATCTGAGCTTGAACCGGAGTTAAAAAGTTTAGAGGAAAAAATAAAAAATATATTATTAGAATTGCCGAATATAACGCATGAAAGCGTGCCTATTGGAAAGGACGAGAATGATAATGTTGTAATTAAAGGGTGGGGAGAAAAACCTGAATTTGACTTTCAGCCAAAAGAGCATTACGAAATAGAAGCTGTAAAAAATTTAATCGACACTGAAAGAGGCGCGAAAGTTTCAGGCGCGAGGTTTTGGTATTTGAAAAGGGACTTAGCAAGACTTGAATTTGCTTTAATGCAATACGCTTTTGAATTTTATGCTAATAAAGGTTTTGAGCCGATGATTGTGCCGATGATCGTAAGAGAACAAGCAATGTACGGAACAGGGTTTTTTCCGGCGGATAAAAATGAAATATACAGCGTAAACGTTGATGACGATAATTTATTTTTAGTCGGCACGGCGGAAGTTTCTTTGGCGGCTTATCATATGAACGAAGTTTTAAATTTAGAAAAAGGATCTAAAAAATATATGGGCTATTCCAGTTGTTTTCGTCGAGAAGCGGGGACTTACGGCAAAGACACAAAAGGAATTTTACGCGGTCATCAGTTTAATAAAATTGAAATGTTTATTTTTTGTAAACCGGAAGAGTCCTGGAGTTTATACGAGGATTTATTAAAATGCGCGGAAGAGTTTATGCAATCTTTGGGTTTGCACTATCAAGTTTTAAATATGTGCACCGGCGACATTGGCGCGCCGAACGCGAAAAAATATGATATTGAAACATGGATGCCTGGACAAAACAAATATCGCGAAACTAATTCTTGTTCTAACGATACTGATTTTCAAGCTCGTCGCTTAAATTGTAAATTCACCGATCAAGACGGTAAGAAAAAATTTGTCCACACTTTAAATAACACTGGCTGCGCTGATTTGCGTGTTTTGATTGCGATTCTTGAAAACTACCAACAAAAAAACGGCACCGTGATTGTGCCGGAAGTTTTGAGGAAGTGGGTGGGGAAGGGGAGGATAAGATAAAAATAAAGATTTAGATTCTATGAATATAAGCGTTCCAATAGACTCTAAAATTGAAATTCATTCTGAAATAGAAACCATGACAGATTTAGCGTTATTAGGATTGCGAAAGAATTATTGTTTGATAATTATAAATAAATTTGTTATACTGTAATAGAAATAATTTAATATAAAAAATATGAAAACTCGCAATAAAAACGGGCAATTTGCTGCCAAAAGGAAAGATACAAAAATAGAAACCATTGAGAAAAAATACAATGTTAATTTGGGTGTGCGTTCTGATATGAAATTAGGTAATTTCTTGAAAAAGAAAGGATATAAATCCCTTTCCGAAATGTTAAGAAAATAATTATTATGAAAAAGAATAGCAACTTTCCGTTTATCAATGATTCAATTTTACGGAAAAATTTGGATATTGTTTTTGATCATATTATTGAGCTAATTTCTGTTTCAGAGTCAAATAAATATGAAGATGCAATTATTAGCAGTTTTCGCAAGACAATCATTATTTACACGGCAATCATTATTGAAGCTCTTTTGCTGTGGAAATTAAAAGAAAAGGTAAAGGAAAATATTATTGAATTAAAAGAAGATTGGAAATATAAAGATGTTAGAAAAATTCATGCACTAGAAAAAAATCCGCTTGAAGAAATTGTTTGGTGTAAAAGAATAAAAGAAGCTGAAAAGAAAAAAATTTCAAAATTAAATTTAGTAGAAACAAATAGACTTTGTAAAAAATATAAAATAATTACCGAGAATGATTTTAGGAATGTGGAAAAAGTAAGAACTTTGAGAAACAGGTTACATATTGGCGGATTAAAAAAATTAGAGAAAGGTTATACAAAAAATGATTTAGAATTTGTTTTTGGAGTGGCGAAAAGAACAAAAGAGTTGGTTTTAAAATAGATTTTTAATAAAAGAGATATTCAACAACAATTATATATACCCAAAACCCGCCGGAGAAGCGGGTTTAAAAGGATTATTGCAATGTCGCACAAGGTAGCTTTTACGACATTGGAGAAGGTTTATTTAGTTTATTTTAAAATAACTCTCTATTAGCTGAATAACTTATCACCATATCTTCTAATAAAATATCTAACCGCGTAAGTAAGTTTTCTTTTTTTAATTTCCTCTAAAGAAAGCCACTCGGGTTTTATTGCTTCTTTATTAATTTTGATTCTTGTATTATTGCCAACTTTAGCGATATATAAATGCCACTTATGATAATCGGCTCCGCAAATACACTTATCACTTATATTTTCTTCAGAAAAAAGATTGATTTTATTTAAACGAATACCTGTCTCCTCAAATACTTCTCTCTTAGCCGCATCTTTTGGCAATTCGTCAACATCTAAATGTCCAGCAGGAATAGTTAAAGAAAAGGGATATCTGACTCTTTGAAAAAGTAAGCTCTCATTTTTAGAGTTAAAAATAAAAACACCAACACTTTCGTGCCAGCATTCTTTTGTTTTTTTATCAATCCACCAAACTACTTTAGAATTAATACATATAATTCTTGGGGTTCTATTTCCACATTCTTTACATAAAAAAGACATCCTCTTGTTTTTAGTTATAACTTGTATCCTTTCTGAATGACACTTCGGACAAAATAAATGAGTTTTTTTATCATTAGGTAGTATAAAATCTATTTTCATATTCTATAATTTTATGTCGCAAAATTTCAATGATACAAAATCATCTGATCAATAACCGTGCTTGTTCCGTAAATAGATGATAGGTATTTTCTTGTTGTTGATAAATAAATATTTGCTCCGCTTTGGCCGTTCCATAAAACTGGATCATGGACTATATAACCCTTAGAATCCTTGCTGTGAATAACAACATAATGCCCAGCGCTTCCACGGGCCCTGATAAACACAATCACAGGATGACCGCTGGCAATTTCACGATCTATTAGGTTCCAATCAGCGTTAGTTAATCCGCCAGATTTATGGCCTGTTTTCTTAACCAGATCAAGAAATCTCCATTGATTCGGCCAATAGATCAAATCGCGATAATAAATCGGCTGTTTTGCCAAACGGCCTGGGTCTATGTCTATGCCATAATATTTAAAAACCATTGCGACGGATGAAATTGCGCATCCGTAATCGTCAACAGTTGAATTTGAAAATCCGATGGTCATATTTTTCCATCGCGGATCGTTCTGGGAAAAATACCATTTTGTGGAAGCAAGATTTTCTGATGGTCTTTCTGATACTGCCGCAATTCTCGCAATCTCCGCCTCTTTGTCGCGTTTTAATTTATTTATGTCGCCTAAAATTGATTTTCTCTGATTTCTAACGCCAAACAGCATATCCTGGAATCTATATTCTTTTCCTCTTGTTTCTTTGAGTAAAACTTCTTTCGCTGTTTTTTGCGCGTCCGCGATCTCTTTCTTATTTAAAAGTTCTGCGCTCAATTCTTCAAGCTTTAATTTTTTATCCTGCAATTCTTTTTCCTCCTGCTCAAGTTCGCTTTTTATAATTTTCAAATCATCAAGCACTTCTTTTATTTTCTCTCCGACAGTATTAGTATATTCAACTTGATTCAGAAAATCAGAAAACTCTTCGGTTTTCAAGATAATTTCAAGCATTGACTCTTTGTCATAATCATTTATCTCTCTGATTATTTTTCTCAGCACATCTTTTTGATCCTCTATTTCATTTTCTTTGATTTGAATTCTAAGCAGTAAATTATTTATTTCCAAATTCGCCCGATCTATTTGCATTTGAGTTGCTTCTATTTCAAGATTCAGTTGCGCGATTTGCGCGTCAAAAAGTTCGATCTCATTTTCCAAACTTTGTTCTTTTACTCTAAGGTCATAAATAACATCTTTATATTCCTCCGCCTGATTTTCTAGATTTTTTATTTTATCATTTGCTTCTTCAATTTGATTTTCTATTTCATCTACTAAATCAGCCCTACTTCTCTCTACATTCAAACCAAAAAACGGCGTCAGGATAAAAGACGCTATTAGGAGTAAAGTGATGATTAGTTTTTTGTGTTTGATTGTAGGCATTTTAGATAAATGATTATTAGGATAGTTTAATGATAGTACATTTTTTTAGTATTGACAATCGCGTTTTTTAGTGTTATACAGACAATATCAAGGAGGCATATTATGAGAAAGGATAAAAAATTTGGATGTTGTAACGCCATTTTAGTCTGTATAGATTCTTCTGACATTAAAAAAACAGAAGAACTGGTAGAAAAAGCATTGACAAAACTTCCGATTGAAATAGTAGCATATTTTGAAGGGAAAGGTATGCAGTATCATTCCAGAGAATGTCTTTGTAGTTGTTTGGCAGACATTACAAAATGGGAAGGCAATGATATCCTATTTCTGAAACCTCTTGACGGTTATAAAATTTCAAGAATAGCTGTCAGAAACGAAACGGATGTTCAGTTTATAGGAGAAGATCGCAGGAAAGAAAGGTATATCCTTTTGGGATATTACGGATCAACTATCATGATCAGTATGGAAAGTGATACTGAAAGAGAATTGAGAAAATCAAAGGAGAAAACAGAGAAATCAAAGAGATCACTTGAACAACAGGAGAATCTCTTCGGAAGAATAGAAGACCAGAGAGGATGGAAAACAACCTTTACAGCAATGAGTAAAATGTCACCAGAGGGACATGGGCGACAAATGGAATTGCTAAAAAGAATAAATGAGCAACAAAAAGAAGTAAGCAGGTTGCTCAAAGGAAAATCTCCTGAAGAGCTTAAGGAGATTGTAAAGGTAATCAAAAGAATATAACAGGAAAGTAAGAATAGTTTTTATTTCTTCTTTCCTTTTTTTATTCCAACGATTTTATCGCAAAATCAATCCTCCCCAAAACCTTCCCCTTCCCCAAAACCTCCCCCACCTCAAACGGCCCTGGCGATCCTTTTAGTCCAGTCAAAGCAACACGCAAAGGCCATAGCAATTCCCCTGTCTTAATCCCCTCTCGCTCCATCAAATCTCTTAAAATTTTCTCTAGATTATTTTTAGTAAAATTATTCTCATCTATTTTTTCTAATTCATTATAAGCCAATTCCAAATTATTTTTCACTTCCTTAAAACTCATCCTCTTCCAAACTAACAAATCTTTCTCATATTCCAATCTATCAACAAAAATAAACTTCACCAACTCCCCTATCTCACTCAACTTCTTCGTCCGTTCCTGTTCAAGTGCAACCACTTTTTTCAAATAATCAAAATCCGCTTCTTTGTCCGTGCTTAATACTTGATACTTAATACTTGATACTTTTTTTATCAGTCCCGCCTCAACTAAATACGGCACGCACAATTTAGTTAACTCACCCAAATCCATCTCTCGAATATAATTCCCATTTATCCAATCCAACTTTTCCGTATTAAAAATCGCTCCGGTTTTATTCACTCCGGATAAATCAAATCGTTTTATCATTTCGTCCAGCGAAAATATTTCTTCTTCCGTTTTTGGATTCCAGCCGAGTAATAAAATAAAATTTAGTAAAGCTTCCGGCAAATATCCTTTTTTTAAATAATCTTCTACGGCGACATCGCCTTGTCTTTTGCTAAGCTTGCTTTTATCGGGATTTAACAAAAGGGGCAGATGCGCGAATTCGGGAATATCCCAGCCAAACGCTTTATATAATAAAATATGCTTCGGCGTTGATGGTAGCCACTCCTCACCGCGAATGATATGAGAAATTTCCATCAAATGGTCGTCAACGACATTCGCCAAATGATAAGTCGGATAGCCGTCTGATTTCATTAAAACCTGATCGTCTATTATTTTATTTTCTATTTTTATTTTCCCATAAATCAAATCTTTGAACTCAGTAAATCCTTCTTTTGGAGTTTTAAGACGCACGACGAAACCCCCCTTGCCCCCTTTTTGAAAGGGGGAATTTTTTTTACTTAATCCCCTGCACTTCCCATCATACATCGGCGCCATTTTTTTCGCTTGCTGGTCTTTTCTCATTTCTTCCAGCCGCTCTTGACTGCAGAAACAAAAATAGGCATAATCATTTTTTATTAACTCGTCAACATATTTTCTATAAATATCTAGCCGTTCTGACTGCACATACGGTCCAAAATCGCCTTTCTGAGCGATTTTATCAGGAGTGAGGGCTTTATTACTTGGAGCAAGGGCTTCAGCCCGAAACACGCCTTCGCTATATTCCAACCCCGTTAAATTCAAAGTTTTTATTAAGCTCTCAATTGATCCCTCCACAAATCTCGCTTTATCCGTATCTTCAATTCTCAATATAAAATCGCCTTTATTATGTTTGGCAAAAAGATAATTATAAAGCGCGGTTCTTAAACTTCCCACATGAAGCATCCCTGTGGGACTCGGCGCAAATCTTGTTTTTACTTTTTTCATATTGACATTTTAATTGGTTGTGATAGCTTATAGGAAAGGAGGCAATAACTTGTCAGAATATCAATACTACAGAGATCTTGCTATGTTGTGCATTACTTTTGGTTTAACTAATAAAGGTAATGAGTTAATAAGCATTGATAAAGTAAGAGAAAAAATTGAAGAGACTTTCCCAGAAGAGAAAAATTTTTCTGATCTTTTACAGAGATCGAAATCTATAGGTTCTATTCTTGTTGAAGGTAACAATATGGCTGTCACTGAAATAGGGATTGAGACAGCGCAAAATCTGTGTGATAGTATAAGAAGAACAATAAAAAGACGACAGTCAGATAAAGACGAAGGGCCAAATCCCATAATAGGACTTTTCTTATCTCAGAGACAAATAGAAGAGATGAGAAACAAAAATAGAAATAATCAAGCAAGGTGAACATTTATTTGTTCACTCTTTTTTTACAGAATAAAACTTCTCCAAAAAAATCTCATAAGCCTCTTCGCGCTTTTCATCAGATTCGCTAATCAATTTGTCAATCTCAACCCATTTCCAATTCTTAAGCTCCCACGGACATAATTTAATTTCACTATCCTCACCGTTAAATTTCAAAATATATAAAGTTTGTCTTTGTCCTTTGTAACCGGTGATTTCACGCTTTTTATGTTCTTTGGTCCA
>DAOWHY010000020.1 GCA_030641185.1 Candidatus Moraniibacteriota bacterium
AAGATATATTTTAAAAGAGAAATTTATTAGTTTTTCAGAGTTTCCTATAAAACCTTACAGACTAAAGTCTGAACTCCAAATCCCGATTGCTCAATACTTACTACTTCCCAATTCCCGCCTTTACAAACTCCTTAAACAACGGATGCGGTTTCAGCGGTCTTGATTTAAATTCAGGGTGAAATTGCGAGGCGACAAAGAAAGGATGTTTATTTTTTGGTAATTCTATAATTTCCATTAATCTCCCGTCTGGAGAAGTTCCAGAAAAAATTAAATCTTTACTCTCCAAAATTTCAACATAGTCTGGATTAACTTCCCAGCGATGACGATGCCTTTCTGAAATTTCATTAGATTTATAAGCGTTTTTAGCAATTGTTCCATTTTTCAATTTCGCCGGATACGCGCCAAGACGCATTGTCGCCCCAAAATTTCTTTCTTTTAAATTTTTCTTTTGCTCTGGCATAATATCAATCACTGGATGTTCCGTATCTTTATTTATTTCAGAAGTATTCGCGTTTTTTAAATTACAGACATTTCGTGCGTATTCAATGCAAGCAATCTGCATGCCATAGCACAAACCCAAAAAAGGAATTTTGTTTTTGCGTAAATATTCAATCGCTTTTATTTTCCCCTCAATTCCCCTGCTTCCAAATCCTCCCGGAACAATCACGCCATTAAGTTTTTTTAATTCCTTTAATTTTGAAGGGTTTTTTTCATATTCCTCGGAATTTATCCATTCAATAACGGGTTTTTTGTTATTCGCCCAAGCGGCGTGCTTTATCGCTTCAATAACGGAAATATATGAATCAGACAAAACAAAATCACCTGTATTAAAATATTTCCCGACTATGCCAATTTTAATTGTCTTATCTAAACCCTTAATTTTATTCGCTAATTTTTTCCAATCTTTCAAATCTTTCTTTTTAATTCTCATTCCAAATTTGGAAAGTATTTTCTGCGCCAAATTTTCTTTATCAAAATTAACTGGCACATCGTAAATTGAATCGATATCTGGCGCAGAAATAACATTGTCTTTTTCAATATTGCAGAACATAGAAAGTTTTTCTTTCCTTGTTTCATCAAGCGGAACCTCGCTTCGGCAAACTATAAAATCCGCTTGAATTCCAGCTGAATTTAGCGTTCGCGCGGCATACTGCGTCGGCTTCGTTTTCATCTCACCGATTTTATTTGGGATTGGAAGATAGCTGACCATAAAAACAATGACATCTTTGGGCTGTTTTGATTTCAACATTCTTGCCGCTTCCAAAAATAAAACATTCTGATATTCCCCAATCGTCCCGCCAATTTCAATCAAAACAAAATCCGCCTTCGTGTCTTTGGCGACTTTTTTTATTCTCCTAATAACTTCCAACGGAATATGCGGCACAACTTCAACGCACTTTCCATCATATTCTAAATTTCTTTCACGATGAATAACTGACTCATAAACTCTTCCTGTGGTCATATAATTATCAGAAAGAACTTTAATATCTAAAAATCTCTCATAGTTTCCAATATCTTGATCTGTTTCAATCCCGTCATTAGTCACAAAAACTTCCCCATGCTCAGTTGGGTTCATCGTCCCCGCGTCAACATTTATATACGGATCAATTTTCATCGCCGTCACCGAAAATCCCTTGCTCTGCAAAACTTTCCCGACTGAAGCGGTTGTAATCCCCTTTCCTACTCCCGACATTACTCCGCCGACTATAAAAATGTATTTTGTTTTTTCTTGAGACATAATGTTGATATTTAGATGTTATTTTTCTATGAATTTGAAAGTTTGAGTTATTATTTCCAGTAAATCTAATTCCGATTCCGTAGCACTATCTATTCCTCTCCATTGAATATTGTAAATATAATTATGCTTATTTATATAAATATTCATTCTCTGATATTGCGATTGTTCTGGTTTTAAATAACCGGTTTCTAATTCCTCTTTGGATGCTTGTATAGTATCAATATATTGAACATATTTTTTGCCATTAATAATAATTTCATTCTCTTTAGATAAAATTATCTTCCTATTATATTGTTCATCATCTTTGCTCTTCCAGTTTTGTATTGACAGCTTTAATGGATTATCAATAACAGTCAAAAAAATTGAAGTTCCGGGACGAGCATCTGTGCCTAATAAAATTTCAGAAGCAGAAATCAAAACCCCTCTTCTTGGTAATTTTGTAAAATACCATGTCTCCGGATATTTCACTTCAAACCCAAACTCCTCATTCCGATAAGTCTGCCAGTCGGAAGTGTCATCTTTTTCTATGAATTTGAACGAAGAAAGGATTCGGTTTCTAATTTTGGTATAATTTGTTTCATAATCTTCGTAACAATCAAACCTCGCATGGATTATAGATTCATTTTTTTCAAAAATATAAACTGTACCACCTGGCGCTTGTTTTGGAGCGCCAACATAATCATATGCTATTCCTTTCACGCCATCAACAAAAATTTCCCTTAGATCGTAAACGCCATCTCTTTTTTTAACATCATCTTTAATATTACCTAAAGTGTTATTAGGATCAATTTGATAAATATTAATTACAATTCCTCCTGGCTGATTTGTATGAATATTAATATATGTATGTTTTTTTTCGGAAACGACCCAAGTTTTTGGATACTTCACTTCAAACCCAAACTCCTCATTTCGATAAATCTGCCAGTTAGAGGTGTCAGTTTCGTTTCCGCAATCTTCTGGACAATTACATTTATTTTCGTCAAAATTATTTATTGTATCGCAAACACCATTTCCACAAGGCATGCAAGTTAAAAAAGGACCGCCTTCAAGTTGTTCACATTCACCGCTTTCGTTAATACCAAAGCCCGCCAATCCCTCTAATCCTTCACAACAAACATCTGGTAAATTTTTATTAACTCCTGGGTAGTCATTAATTAATTCCCCCGCTTTAGCACAATATTCTTCTTCTATAATTTTACATTCACTATTCTCACAAATTGCTTCATTTTTAGTACGACGATAAGAAATCGCATGATGCATCATACAATCGTTGCCACATCTTTCTTGTAAAATATTTGTCCAATCATTTAAATAGACTTCATTTATTGCATCTTTTATATAGCAAGTACAATCTAATCTAGTTCCAATACAATCCGAATCTTGATTGCAAACTTTCCATTTATCAGGTAATTCTTTTATAATTTTATTGCTATTTTGCATTTTAGAATACTCCCCAACAATATATCCCCCGCCAATAATAATCGTCCCCATCCCCGCGAAAATAACCACAGATAGAAGAGTTTTCACTGTCATGATTGATAAAGATTCTTTTTTCATTTTTTTGTTTTAAACAATTAAAAAAATTCAAAAACTATTTTTCCGAAAACTTAGCGACATAGCGAGCGTATTTTTTGAAAATCGGAATTCCCTTTTCTAGATTATCGTAAACTAAATCCAAATCAAGACTAACATAATCATGAACTAAAATATTTCTAAATCCACCGATTTTCCATAATTGGCTGGAAAAGTTTTTAGGATAAACTTTATTTTCTCCAAGAATATCAAAAACCTCATTATGCTCTGCCGGTTTTCTAAAACCATTTTCAGCAATAATCATTTCTCCAATCGTAATCATCGCTTCTAATATTTGCTGTAAATTACGAGAAATAGCGTCTTGAGCCATTTGGTCAGCCAGAAATTTTTTTCTGTTAACCATTGATTTATACTTTTCCGCCTGTTTGATTAGTTTTCCAAGCTGTTCAAGATGAACACTGATTTTGTATTTTGCCGCTGTCATTTTTGTAAAACTTATTTATTGAAATTAAAACACTCCTTTAGCTGTTTGCCGAACATAGATATCACTCCACACCTTTTCAAAATACTGCTCATCAAGCCAATTTCTTAAAACATTAAACTCTAAGTTTTTTCTCTCATTTTCAGCTGTCTTGTTTTTTTCGTAAATCACTTTTCCTTCTTTAATTATATTGTATTTTAAAAAAAGAGAAGTTTTAGAATCGTTTAAAACCACCAGATCAAGATGATCGGTTTTTACTACCCTTAATAATTCAGAAATAATTTTCAATTGATATTGAGAGTATTGATTTTCTTTAACTTTTTTATTTAACAAAACGGCAAAGTCATAATCACTTAACTTCGTCGCTTTTCCTGTAGCTTGAGAGCCAAAAAGATAAGCGACTTGAATAGGATATTTTTGGAAGATTTTTTTGTAGGACTTTTGAGACATGAATTATCTTAAAGGAATTTTAAATTAAAAAATGGAGTCAACAACTCCATTTTTTATTACTTATCGCTTTCCACAATTACGCCAATTCTCGTTTCCAATCCATGTTCAAGATTTATTATAACCTCGTAATCCCCAACTTCCTTAATCGGTTCCTCAATAACAATTTTATCTTCATCAATTTTAAATCCCTTATCATTAAGCGACTTGGAAATTTCTTTTGGTTTTATGGCCGCGTAAAGTTTTCCAGACTCGTCAGCTTTGGCCTTAATCGCCACAGAAACCCCTTCTAATTTTTCAGCAATTCCCTCAGCATTCATTAAATCTTCTTTCGCCTGTTCCTCTTTTTTTATTTTTATCTTTTCCGCTTTCTCCGTCGCGGTTTTAGTGGCAATCTCCGCGTACCCTTTTGGAATTAAAAAATTCCTGGCATAGCCATCAGCGACTTCTTTAACATCGCCAATCCCTCCTAAATTTTCAACATCTTTTATAAGTATTACTTTCATAGCTTTAATTAAATTAGTAAATAGTAAATAGACAATAGTAATTAATAAACAATAAATTTACCAATTACTATTCACTGCTTACTTGTTTTATCTTACACTATAATCTCAAATTTATCAAATTTATTTTCACAATCTCCCCATTTGATTTTTATCCCCTCAACTACCGCATTTTCCGAACCGTTACAACACCATTTAATCAGTCTTTTTAAATTTTCTTCTTCACCCTCCGCTAAAATTTCAACTTCATTATCCAATGTATTTTTTACCCACCCAGTCAGACCAAATTCCTCCGCTTTTTTCTTTGTATTCGCTCTATAAAAAACGCCTTGAACATTGCCGGAAATTAATAAATGAATTTTTTTAAACATAACATAACATCTTAAACTATAAAACAACAAGATTAATTTGTCATTGCGAGCCCGCAGGCGAAGCAATCCCGTAACTACACGCAAGAAGTATAGTATCGGGATTGCTTCGTCGCTCAATTATCCTTCGGATAATTTTACTCCTCGCAATGACAGTGAAAATTTGTATTTACTTCAACAACTCCAACGCTTTTTCCAACTGCGGATCCACATTATTTTCATAATCTTCAAAGCTCATTTCAACATCAAAATCAGGTTCAACTCCATTGTTATTAATAACAGTTCTATTTGGAGTCAACCACTCAGCAACCGTGATTTTAATGGATGATCCATCTTTCAAATGCTTCAATTCTTGCACCGAACCTTTTCCAAATGTTTTCTTTCCAACTAATTTTACGCCCATATTATCCCTAAGCGCTCCGGCTAAAATTTCAGACGCGCTTGCGCTCCCCTCATTTATTAAAACTACGATTGGAACATCAAAAAACCTTTTATTTCCAATTGTCTTATGAATGCTTTTTTCATCACCATAATCTTCAATAAATACCACTTCTCCACGATCTAAAAATCTGCCAGCAATCTCTTTTACTGTCCCAACATATCCTCC
Organism: Candidatus Moraniibacteriota bacterium; assembly: GCA_030641185.1. GTDB lineage: Bacteria > Patescibacteriota > Minisyncoccia > JAHIHE01 > JAGLIN01 > JAGLIN01. The sequence continues at coordinate 5,678 of DAOWHY010000020.1, forward strand.
GGTATTATTTCTTAAATCAATAATTATCCCGCGTGGATCAATCGCCAATATATCGTCTATTTCATTATCCAGCTCAAAAGTGGTTTCTTCTTTAAACTGACTTATTTTTATGTAAGCAATGTTATTTTCCTCAACTTCCCACTCCACCGTTTTTAATATTATAGTATCCCTGATAACCTCAATGTCCTTTAGTTCGTCAAGTCCATTACGAGCTATTGTCAATAAAACCTTGGTTCCTTTTTCTCCCCTAATAAGATTTACCGCCCTATCTATGCTCATTCCAATAATTTCTTCTCCATCTACCTCTAATATCTTATCGCCAGGCAAAAGACCTGCTTTCTCTCCCGGACTATCTTTTAAAGGCGCAATAACCGTTAATAATTTATCTCTGAATCCAATTTCCACTCCAATCCCGCTAAAACTTCCTTTCATATCTTCATTAAATATTTCACTCTCTTCCGGATCTAAAAAGACAGTGTAAGGGTCTCCTAAAGAATAAACCATTCCTTCTATAGCGCCATACACCATTTCTTGATAATCTAACGGCTCTAAATTATATTTATCTTCTACAACTTTCCACGCGTCCCAAAAAATATCAAAATCCGCTTTTTTCTCAATTTCATTTTCACTTCCAATATTTAAATTCACCAGTCCAGTTATATTTTTTTTACTATCTAGAGACTTAACAAAATCATTCGCCCCAAAACCGACACTGAAGCTTATTAAAATTATCAGAAATAGAGATATTAGTTTTTTTAGTGGATTCATAAAAATAAAAATTGGAGTTTAAAATTTCTACGGCACTTTAGTGCACGGTTCGTGAGGTTTTAACCTCGCGAAAAAAACTATGTTGTTGAGCTTAATTTTGTGAGGTTAAAACCTCACCGACCCTCGGCTAAAGCCGGGTAGAAAAAATCACTGAAATATACTCCTACAAGCCTCTCTCATCTTCCCAAAATCATCTCCTTCTGGCAGAAGAATATATGATCCATTATCATCTCTTGAAGCGTAAAGAAGCCCGCTCTCACTGGTGTCAAAAACTTTTCTTTTCACATCTGTTGTATTTATTTTCTGCATTAGAACAATTAATTCTTTTATTTCCCACAGCTCCGCATCTGTCTTGACATGATTTCCTAAAGAATTGAGAATTGATATTATCTTCGCGGGATTTGATAAAACTCCCAAACTAAACGCTTTTTCCTTAATAGCTAACAAAACTTGTTGCTGACGCTTTGCCCTGTCAAAATCACTTGTGCTAAATCTTGCCCGGACAAAAAGCAAAGCAGTGTCTCCATCTATGACCTGTCGGCCAGCCGGAAGTTCAATTATTCCTTCAGCAAATTGGTTTCTTTCTGAAAACGGCTTATCTAAAGTAATCGTTACCCCGCCAAAAGTATCTATGATTTCTTTGAATGCCTTAAAATCCACACTAGTGGCATAATGAATATCCAAGCCTGTAACATCCGCTATAGCTTCCTCGCTGTATTTCAACCCCTTCTTCCAGTTCTCATCTTCTATTCCATGTACATATACCTCGTTAATTTTATTTTTAAAATTATGATGAGGCATCTCAACATAAAGATCTCTCGGAATTGAAATTAGAGCGATCTTTCCCGTTTTTGGTTCTAAACTAATTACCATTATCGTATCCGATAAAAGCCCTCCATTCGGATCGTTAACGCCCCTTATTCCTAAAATTAAAACATTCAATCTGTCTAATTTATTTTTTTTCAATTTTTCTATCGTAGATTCTTCTTCGTCTTCTATCGGAAATATTTGAAAAAAACTGCCACTGAAAGGAAGCATTTTTATAAAACCTTTTATTAAAGAATTCTTTTCCCCGGTCATCATATCAAAAGTGGAATTTGCTTTGTACGCCATATACCCACCGGGAATAATAATAAAAAAAGCAAGCACACAAAAAACGACTGCTGTTTTTCTAAATAACTTCTTCCTGTTTTTTTTATGTTTAACTTTAAAACTGTTAAACTGGGAAGATTTATCGCCATAACTACTCCAATCGTTCCGATCATATTGATCATTTTGACCGACAATCTCCTTTATATTAAATTGCTTCTTGTCCATAAAATTATAATTTGATTTAATTTCTCACACTTCATTTTTACATTTTTTTGTAATTATGTAAAGAACGTGTATTAGTCCAACACATTCTGGACAATAAGTTATTATTTATCATATAATCCACAGGAGAAGTTAAATCTAAACTCCAGTGGTATCTTTCCGTATTATACCATATTAACCAGTCCATTAGTTTTTTATTAAATTCATCTGG
>DAOWHY010000009.1 GCA_030641185.1 Candidatus Moraniibacteriota bacterium
AGTTTGATAACATTATTGTTTCAGCGCAAGAAAGAGAAAGGGTGAAATAAATTTTTGGGTAGGAGAGCTTTATGCTGATCTAACTCAGAGACACTGAATCAACAGATTCTTTTTAATATTAATTTATTGATTACTATGCAAAAAATAGATCATGATAATTGGATCAAAGGAGAAAGCTATCAAAAAAGAATCTTGATAGAGGGTTTAGAAGAAAAAATTGATCTTATTGAAGATATTATTATTGCTTCAAAGGGGGAAATTCCTCGTCATAGCCACGATTTTACTGATGAAATTTTTTATATAATCAATAATTCTGCAATAATGATCGTCAATGATGAAGAATTTGAAGTGAATCCCGGCGATATGATCTATGTTAATAAAAATGAAGATCACGGATTTAGAAATGATACTGACAAAGAATTTAAGATGATCGTTTTCAAGATTAATTTTCAAAACGGAGATTCTTTTTTGAAGTAACGGCAAGTTCTCGAGTTGTCTTTTCGGTCGGTTGGCTCGTGGTCCCGCGCTGGTTCAGGTCTCCTGACCTGAACCAGATATTTCCTATAAGCGTATTAAAAGCTTGTATCTTTCCTCGCCGCGGGAACTGGTTTGTAACCGGTTTCTGATGTTTCCCAAGCAAATAAGACAAACAACATATGCCATCTGTCAAAATATCACAAGAATTAAATTCAGGAATTTATTTTCTCACCTTCACCGTGAAAAACTGGTATTACATTTTTGACCGACACAATAGATTTCAGATTCTAAGCGATTCAATCCAGTATTGCCAAAAGAATAAAGATTTAAAATTATTTGCTTATGTTTTTATGTTAAATCATATTCACTTGATCGCTTCTTCTTCGGATATGATTGCCTTTGTCAGAGATTTTAAAAAATTCACTTCTAAGGAAATCTTGAAAAACATCATTGCCACTGAATCAAGTATTTTAAAACTATTTCAGATCGGTGAAAATAAATATGAGTTTTGGCAAAAAACAAATATGCCTAAACGAATTGAATCAGAAAAATATTTTTTACAAAAAGTAAATTACATTCAAGAAAATCCAATCAGAAAACAATATGTAGCAAATCCTGAACATTGGTATTGGTCTTCTGCCAATCCACAGAGTATAATAAAAACGGAGGATGTTGAGACTTAAAAGCATAGGGAACGGGTTGCAAACCCGCTCCCGCGATTAAATATACTTTTAAAGATGTAATTGTTATGTTTAAAAACGATCACATAAAAAAATATCTGAAGTATTACTGTAATAATAAAAACATTACTCCTTTTGCTGTTTTATTGAAAGGAAAATGGGGTTGCGGAAAAACGCATTTTATTAAAAATTATATTAAAGAGCAACAAAACAAGTTTCTTCATATTAGTTTATATGGATTATCTGAATGTTCTGAGATTGATGAAAAAATATTTGAATCTTTGCATCCATTATTATCTAATCCAAAATTTAAACTTGCAACAAAGGCTATCTCTGGAATTATAAAATTTAGTACTTCAATAGATTTTAACGGAGACAATAAAAACGATATGTCTGTGAATTCAGGTGGAATTTCACAACTAAATTTTAATGAATTTGCAAAGAAGTCGGAAGATAAAATTATTATTTTTGATGATTTAGAAAGATGTAGTATTGCAATTGATAAAGTGCTTGGATATATAAATCATCTCGTAGAATTTCAGAAGCAAAAGATTATTTTGATAATGGATGAAAATAAAATTTTGGAATCAGATGAAGGAAAAAAGTACCGAGAAATAAAAGAAAAATTAATTGGTAAAGAATTTGTTATTAATTCTAATCCAGAAGAAGCAATCAAAATATTTACGGAAGGGGTAGATGATAAGAATTTAAAAAAATCTTCTGCAAAAATAAAAAAACTACTTTTAAAGATTTTTTATCAATCTAAATATGATAATTTGCGGTTAATACAACAGGCATTGTCTCATTTTGAATATTTTTATTTTGAATATTTTTTTCAGAGTGTTCCAAGTAAAGTACAAAATAATTCTGAACTTTTCGAAAAAACGTTTTATGAGTTCGTTGTAATTTTTATTGAGCATAAAAAAGGAGAAATTAAAAATGAAGATTTTTTTAAAGAGTATCCGCAATTTTTTAAAGAAACATCAGGGGAAGATAGAGAAAAGAAACACATTTTAGACAAATATGACGATATATCTCATTGGATAACTTGTTTTGATGTTGAAATTCTAGGAAAAATTCTACAAGGTATCAGTTTAACTGAAAGTGAAAAAAATAATTTAGTTAAAAAGTTAGAACAATTAGTTGGAGTAAACGAAGAGTCATGGATGAGTCTTTGGTCTTTTCGGGAACATAATGATGAAGAGTTTTTTCAAAATTTAGAAGAAGTTCAGAAAAAATGGAAAAATAAAAAATACTCTGATTTTCTTGTAGTGCTTCATGTCTTTGGAATGTTTCTATATTTTTCTGAAATTCTTCTTTTGCTAAAAAAGAAAAAAGATATATTAGAAGAAGGAAAAAAATATATTGAATTTTTAATTAAAGAAAAAAAGTTCCCATTATATCTATGGGAACAAACTTCTGGCTTTAGTTGGAAAGAAAGCGCTTATGGACTTGGTTATTGTGGAATGAACACTGATGAATGGAAGAAATTTTTAGATTTTGTTGATAAAAAAATGTGGAATTAAAAGAAATATCTATCAAGGAAAAAATTAAAAATGAATTAATGCCAATTTTGAAGGGAAAAAAGAAATCTGACCAAAGTTTAGATTTACTAATAAATTATAATTTTATTCATTGTAGAGGTGAGCATGAAGCCTATTTTCAGTATCTAGATGCACATGAAATAATGAAAATTTTAACTAAAGAAAATAGAAAATTTTTGTATATTTTAAATAAAATCTTTAAAGAACGATATACGGAAAGAAAAAATAAAATTAAGAATATTAAAGAGGAAATACCATTTCTTAAAAGCTTGAAAAAAGAGATAGAAAAAGAAATCAAGAAAATAGAAATAAAATTTGGAAATAAAAAAACTCCAAATTCCTATTTATTGCAATCATTTATTGACACAGCACTTACTCCATTTATAGAGCTAAATGAAAAATAAAAATCAAACAGCAAAAGGAAAAAAGAATTATTGCGAGAACTGGTTTGTAACCAGTTTCTGATGTTTCTCATACAGGCAAGATGAGATGAAACTTAAAAACAAAAGAAACGGGTTACAAACCCGCTCCTGCGAAAAAACGTATATAACTTGTTATCGGAAATTATAATTAAACTTTAACCATATCAATATGAAGAAAACTAAAATGGGTCCAATACAAATTTGGGGAGAAAAGGTTGGTTGGAAAAAAAGAGTTAAAGCTATCTGTAAGCCATGTTGGGAAATTAAATACTGTCCGTTTGGACCATTAGTAGAAGATTTTCCAATTACCTCAGAACCGACTGAAAAAAGTTGTAGAATTTTTGGACATGATTGTCCCGTATTTTATACAGCAGAACCATTTACAGAAACAAAAGAATTAAGAAATATAGGCAGAAAAGTCACTCGAACAACACAATTTCGAGTTCTGAAAAGAGATAACCAAATATGTGCAGTTTGTGGAAACCCAGTCAAAGATGCAGATATAGAATTTGACCACATTATTCCTTGGGCAAAAGGAGGTTCTTCAGATGAACATAATATTGAATTACTCTGTGCAACCTGTAATAAAAGCAAAGGCAAAAAATTTGAAGATAAACACTTGATTAATTCACTTTCAGACCACTTGATTGAGCCTGCGCCATTCGAAATCTTAATTTGTATTTTAGAATTTATTAAATTGCATCATAAAGTCAGAATAGAAAATAAAACCGAACTGACTTCTCTGGATATTTGCAAATCACTTGGAAGACGTAAAGTGACGAGACCCGATGAAGTGGGAATTGAGATAGTTAAAGATATCTGTAAATTTTTTGATCTAGAAAAACAAAATGTAATAAAGAAGATGTACTTTAAAGCACTAAAATATAGATGGGGGTTTGCTGATGAAAACACACATAAATTATTAGAAACAGCCAAAAAGTTTAATATTGATATCGAAGATCTTTTATTGATTGAGGCTGATTTGTTAAATCACCTAGGCTGGTCAATCAAGTTATCAAAAGCAATAAAAAAGAAATGGTTAAAAGTCTAATTACTTTATTGCGAAAACTGGTTTGCAACCAGTTCCCAATGTTTCCCATATAAACAAAACAAAATGAAACATAAAAACAAAAGGAACGGGTTGCAAACCCGCTCCTGCGAAGATAAGAATCGTGAGCTTTATATTGATAGTTGGTAATATACTTTCAAGAAATATAAAGTTTAGATTAGATATCTAAATTAACACAGCATTCTGTTTATCGGACAGACATGTTAGAAACATTTAATTAACTGATTTGATTATAAATTATTTATGGTTATTTTAAAATCAATAATTTTATTATTAGGTGTTGTAGGACTATTATTAGCGTTTAGTGCTAATGTTAGATGGTTTTCAGATAAAGACAAAAAAGAGTTTGTTCAATTGATAGAAAATGGAGTTGACCCTAATCATCCTGGCACAAAAAAATTTCTTAATGAATATTTTTATTCACTTCCTATGACAGAAGAAGAGAAAAGTATACCAATCGATAAGGTTGTTCTGGCAGGTATATTTATAAAACATGGAGAAAATCACAAAGATTTTACTTCTGGAGTTATAAAAGTGAGAAATATTCACGGAGAAACATCACAAGGATTATGTTCATTATCTGAACTAGAAAGTTGGACTGAAACAACTCCTTTTTGGGATTGGTTAGCTTGGAGTTTATTAGCATTGAGCATGATTATTCAAATTATTATATTTATATTTGAACAAAACTTTGTCGCGGGAACTGGTTTGCAACCAGTTTCTAATGTTTCCCGAACCAATAAAACGAAATGAAACTTCAAAGTGAAAGGAACGGGTTACAAACCCGCTCCCGCGAAAAAGGCGGTTTAAAAATAATTTTTTTGTAATCCATAAATAAAACGAATAAGAAACAATTGGTTCAAGTCAGGAACATTGAACCAACATAGAGAAGATATTTAATAAAAAATAAACTTAACTATTATATGAGAGTATATTTTATAAGACATGGTCAGACAAACTATAATGTTTTGGATTTATGTAATGATGATCAAACTAAAGATGTACATCTTACTCAATTAGGTAAACAACAAGCTGAAATTGTCGGTAAAAAAATTAAAAATATCAAATTGGATATAGCCATTGTATCTGAATTGCCAAGAACAAAAGAAACTGCTTTAATAATTACAAAAAATCATCAAGTTGAATTTAAAGTTGAACCAAGAATTAATGACAGAAAAACAGGTTTTGATGGTAAACCGGTATCCGATTTTTTTGAAGCATTAAAACCTGATATTTTTAATTTAAAATTTAACAATGGAGAATCTTTTCAAGAGGAAAAGAAAAGAGTCTTTTCTTTTTTAGAAGAATTAAAAAGTTATAATCTAAATAACATTCTTGTTGTTACACATAGCGAAATTTTACAAATAATAAACGGGTATTTTAATAATTTTTCTGACCAAGAAATGTGGGATACTAAAATAGACAATTGTCAGGTTTTAGAAGTCAATTTCTAAAAAATAAATTTTAATAAACTTAGAAAATATGAAAATCAACATCCAAAAATCCAATCTCAGAGAAAATTTATATAGCTTCCTAAGAAAATGCGGATACGCGCCGTTTCATGATAGTTATATAAAAATTCTTTCCAGTTCCGGTTATCCGCGGTTTCATTTGTATGTCAATGAAAAGGAAAATCAATATATTTTCAATTTGCATCTCGATCAAAAAAAGCCCAGTTACGGAAAAGAAACTGCGCATAGCGGGGAATATGAAGGGAAAGTTGTTGAAGAAGAAGGAGAAAGTATCGTAAATTCATTGTAATTTATGGCAACTCGTAGTAACTAATTGTCTATAAAATATAAACAATTAGTTATAATAAATTACTATAAGTTACATTATTACATCGTTACAAAACCTTATCTATCAATTTCTCTATTTCGTTTATCGGAATTACCAAATCTCCCGTCTGGCTAAGTCCGACAATTTCTCCTTTTAAATTTATCGCCGGAGCCTTGTCAAATGAATCATCTAAAATATCCATAATCTTAATTCTTTTCTGAATAACTGATTTTATTTCTTCATCTTCGTCCTCATTATTTTCTATTGAAACAACATAATCATCAATCAACTTTGAAACTATATCTGTAACTACCGAACCATTAAGAATAATTAATCTTTCTCCGAGTTCCAGATTATCTGAATCGGCAAAAGTGACCACTGGCAAATTAGCTTGATCGATTTTTATAATTGCCAGCTCATTGAATTTATCTTCGTAAACTAATTCAGCGGGGTAAGTTTCGCCGTTATGTAATTTTACCCGCGCGGATTTTTCCTCATTGTCAACATTTTTTGATGAGGTTATTATTAGTCCGTCATTCGTCAAAATAATTCCTGAATTTTTATAAACTGGGTCATTGTCTTCATCTGACATTTCCGCTATTTCAACGATTGAAGAGCGGGCTTTTTTTATCGCCTCAACAACGGCTTTTTCTTCAGATATTCTTACTTCTTTAATTACTTCAACCACAGTCGTGCGCTCATTTATTGGCTTTAGAAATTCATATTGGTTGAGATCGGGATATTTTACAAAAAGATAAGGCAAAGCAAAGCGATCAATTAAAATTCCACCAATTCCTCCCATCACCAAAACAAAAACTGAAAAAATGATAAAGCTTGTTGCCTTTTTGATTTTTGTCGGTTTATATTGTTCTTCTTCTAGCTCTGTAGTCTTATTTTTAGGCTTGTTAAAAAAATCTTCAGTAATTTCCGTTTTATCTTTCTGTTTTTCTCTTAGTGATTTGATGGTTATGTTTTTCATATAATTAAATTGTTATATTGCTAAATTTAAAACTTTTTCGCTTTTTGTCATCACTGTCATCCCAGAATTTTTTCTATAACGATAGCACCGATATCTATCAGCATAAATTCCAGAAAAAATGTCTGGGATCCAGTTTATCTCACTTTATTAAAATTATACGAAAAATATTATTTATTGAGACTTACTGGATTCCCGCCTCCGCGGGAATGACAAAATATAGGTAAATTCTAATTTATTTAAACGATATCCCATTTACTGGTGATAAAAATAAAACTTATGGCTGACATAAAAAATATCAAATTTGAAAAAACAGTTTTTCTGCTAAGCTCATTTCTTAAATAGTTCCGTAAAATATTCCAGAAAGAATAGTAAAAAGACAATATTATCGCGCCAACGGTTAAATGATTAACCGGAAGAAAACTAATTATCCAAACTAATTCTAACGCGATAAATCCAAATAAAAAAGAATAAAAAGTGAATGTTTTATTTTTGAAGGAATCGAGATGAAGCTCAAGAGTTTTACTTTTTAAAAAATTTATTCTCGTGAGATATAGGGTTGAAAAAAATATACTTATGGAAATCGCAAACATAATTGACCACACGGGCAAATCAAAATCAAGATATAATCCATACATTCCGCTTGACAATAAAAAAATTGAAGTTAAAACAATTGTCTGATTTAAATTAAATCCGGAGTCAAGTATTTTCGCTTCCATTTTTTCCTTTTGTTTTAAATTTTCTTGTTGCATAAAAAACCTATTCAATCCGATAAGCGTGATTGTAAACAGCAAAGAGGAAAATATGATATATAATTGCTGGAAATTATTTTTCCCCAGCGTAAGAAGAAATAAAACGCTGCTTGTTGTGAAAAGCATAGTTAAGATAATCGGAAGAAATCTGTGTTTAGTTACCCAAAAAGCGCTTAAAGCGGAAATCAGAAATAAGGCGATGAGCGATAAATAAGACAAGCCTACGCTTTCAAAGAAAAATTTCATCATTATAAAAAAGACAAGAGACGGAACTATGAATTTTAAGTATGACGATATTTTCATTTGATTTTGTTGGATTATTTTTTGTACTGTTTTAATTATATAGTATCACAGTATTTATGTAAATTAAAAATATTAAAATTTCAAAACAAAAAACTGACTATAAATCAGTTCTAAATAACAAAAAATATAATATGCTATGCCTCTTACATCCTAACTTCCAATCACAACTATTTTTAATTTGCCTTCCATTTTATCATCGCTCACTATTCCAAAAATAATCTTTTCTTGCCCGCCTGATTTTTTATGTATTTTTTCACCGATTTGTTTTACCTCGTCCATTAACAAATCTTTGCCGGCGTAAATGATATAGAGAACTTTTTTTAAACAATCTTGCTGATTGGTTAAATTAGTTTTTGAAAAAAGATTATTTACAACAGCGGATATTTCTTTTTTTGAACCAGCAGAATTATTAAAGAATGTCTCGCCGGAATTTTTGACGATGGTTTTCAAATCGGCAAAGTCAACATTGATAACGCCGTATTCAATAACTATATCAAGAATAACAACGATGGCGTCGGCGATGATTTTGTCCATTTGCGTGAAAGCGTCAATCGCGCTTATTTTTTGTTTAGCGACTTTTTCGTTGTCAACCACCAAAAGAGCGTCAACTTCTTTTTTCAAGATGTCTTTCATTTCTTTAACTGTTTTTTGTCTTGCTTTGCCTTCAAAATGAAACGCGGTTGATCCGACAAAAAATACCAGCGCTCCCTCTTTTTTAAACAAGCGCGCTATTTCTTTTGTTTGAATAGTGGATACTTTATTGGCTAAATTGCCAACCAAAAATACAATATCAGTTCCATTGGCTAATTTTAAGATTTCCTTTTGTTTTTCATCAATGATTTTGTTTGCTATTTCTTCAATATTTCTATTCTGTTCTATATCAAAACTATAAGGAAGTTCGATTTTGTTTTCTATTTTCAACCGATTAAACACTTTCCCCGCCACAGAAACAGCGCCCAACTCCACGCCTTTTTCTGTTAGCTTATCTAATCTTTCCAACACATTACATCCCCGATTTCCGATTGAGATGACTTTGATGTTGATTGGTGGGTTTGGTTTTGGCATGGGTTTTGGTTTATTGATAATTTTTTAAATCTCTTTTTTTGTTAATCACAGCTTCTCGCCACATTTCTTGCATTTATAATCATCTAATGGATATATCGAATTTCCAGCATTATCAACATTAATAATACTATTTTCTAATTTGATTGTTCCATAATCGCCACACTTTTCACATTTATATTGCAAAGTACTTGTTGTCTTTAGTGAGGTTATGTTAATTGGTTTTATCATGTTTTTTATTTATTGTTTTAATATTTAAGATTTCAAAGCGAAAAAAGTTAACTATAAATCAATTTTTACGATGAAAATCTATAATCTTATTTCTCCATCTGAATATTCTAAAATAAATTTTTTATAATCTTCCCATTGTTCTGGAAATTGAAATGAAGTTATTTTATTTTTTGTTAATGCATTGTAAACAAAATATTCCCTACCTCCAGTTAGACGATGAGTCACATATAAACAACTATCATCTTTGGGACTATAAAAAATCATTTCAAACATTTCCATACTTAGAAAGGGCATTGATTCACTTATTTCTTTTTTTATACCTTCAGCATATTCTTCGCACTCTATTTTCTTTTTGAAATAATCCGCTTTTTTATCCTCTTCTATTTTAATAGTTTGTTGTCTCTCAATAGACTTTTGTTTATTAACCTGGCTCGCATAATAAAAACCGCCCAAAATAATACTTGCTAATAGAATTGCGATTGATAAAACTATTTTATCTTTGTTCATATTTTAAATCTTAATAATAAATAGAATACAAAAAGACTTAACTTCTACTGTTTTCAATAAGTCATATTCTCAATTTTTTCTTTTAGAAAAATCGGCAAACATTTTTCCAGTTCAGATTTTGGAATCATTTTTCCACTCGTACTTTTGCAATTTTTTAGTTCGCGAAAATAACAATCACTAGCATATCTAGCAGGAATCATTTCTTGGTCACAAATTGGTTTCAGTCTTCTCTCTTCTGCTTCTACAAAAAATTCTTCCCAATCTTCGTCATCTGCTTGTTTTTCTTGTAAATACATTTCTTCGCCGTCTGTCTGTTTCTCTTGCAAATATATTACATATCCCACTATAAGTAAAAGTAACAAAATTAGTAAAACAGTAAATTTTTTATTCATGGTATTTGGGTTATTTTTTTTCTTGATTAATTTTCCACTTTAATCCAACTTTTTTCATTTCATAATTTATCGAATACACATCATCTTTCCCTTCATAATTTCTAGTAAGTTCCACTTGTAAAAAGGCACGATCACTACCGAATTTATGTGAGATATTTTGAATTGTAAAATTTCTAATTGGTTCAGCATCATAAGCTTTTTCTTTTTCACAAGTAGAATTCCACTTTTCAACATCACGATATAGACAATCTGTGAAAGAAACACAATCACCAGCAGTTCTATATTGAAAGGCTTGGTTAAAATCTCTCTTAATAAAAAATTTACTATTTATTCCTATGTCTACTATAAATAACCCAGCAAGAACAAAACCTAATATTATCGAACCTATGCCGAGCACAAAAGGTTTAATAAATTTCTTCATATTTTTAATCTTAATAACAAATAAAACTTCACAAAAAAGGTCTCCCGTCGGCGACGATCCTTTCGGATCGCCCAATGCCCTTTCAGGCAAAGATTTAAGACAAGATAGAAATTTACAAATAAATTATTTTAACTTTATTTTTTAGCCTCTAATTTTAATCTTTCTTTATGACTCAATGCTTTAAAATTATTTTTTGAAACCAAAGATCTGCCAAGACGCTTTTCTAATTTCTTCCTTGCTCCGCCGGCAATATCACCGCCAGTCTTAGCGTCCGCTTTTAATTTTGATACGCCTTGCGAATTTTCATTGCGATGAATTTCAGTGGTGGCGCGTTCGCCCAGCATATTAAAGATCAACTCAAAATCATCCATATGATCGCGCAAATTCTCGCGTTTTAATTTCTTCAATTTTTTGTATTCACTTGGCGTGACTCCAAAAGCCGCCTTGGAAATTTCCGCAGTTAAAATTTCATATTCTCGCTGTTCCTTAGCTCCTCTATTTTTCCATTCATCAGTTAATTCCTCGCGAATAGCAATTCCCCGCATTCTTTTTTCTATCCAACCATCAGAATATCCTTTCGCTTTATACAACATCCTCGTTCTTTTAGTCGCCAATTCTGGATCTTCAATTTCTTTTATTCTCTCATAACCGACTTTCGCCAGCCAGCGCTTAAATGGCTCAGCCTTAGAAGAAGGAATAGATTGGATAATGCGAAAAATTCCTTCGGCGTTGGCGCAGTTTAATTCTTGTTTTCCGCCAGCAGTATCTATGGAAAGGGGGGTGGCAATTTGCCCCCACCCTTTTGCTAACTCAGGATCTCTGCGGCGCATATCCTTAATATACCCGTTTGGCTGAACAGAATCTGTCAAAGCTTCAACAACATCAACAATAACAAACCACCATTCATTATTATAAATAGTTTTTCTTATTTCTTTGCCTTTAAATAGGGCGATTTTAGTTGTGGTGATAATTTCTTTTGGCATAAATTAAATCTTTTTTAAAATAATCTCATCTTTCTTCGCATCAATCTTAACAGCATCTTTTTCCTTAATTTTTCCTTCAATAATTTCCAAGGCAAGTTTGTCTAATATCTCGTTTTGGATAACTCTTTTTAACGGTCTCGCGCCATAAGACGGCTCATATCCCTTAGAAGCAATTAACTCTTTTGCTTTTTGGCTGACTTCTATTTTTATATTTTGTTTTGCCAGTCTTTTAGAAATAAGATCTATTTGCAATTCCACGATTTGAGCAATTTCTTTTTTATTCAATGGATGGAAAATTACGATCTCGTCAAGACGGTTCAAAAACTCCGGCTTAAAATGATTTTTTAGTTCCGCTTTTATTTTATTCTCAAATTCTTTTTCATCTTTGTCTTTTTTCTTATTGCGATTTACAAATCCTAACGAAGAGTATTCCTGAATAGCCTCATTTCCTATATTTGAAGTCATTATCAATATAGTGTTTTTAAAATTTACAACCCTGCCCTTGGCATCAGTTAATCTTCCATTGTCAAATATCTGTAAAAATATATTGAATACTTCCGGATGCGCTTTTTCAATTTCGTCAAAAAGAATAACCGCGTATGGTCTTTTTCTAATTGCCTCGGTCAATTGGCCGCCTTCTTCAAATCCCACATATCCGGGAGGAGAGCCAATCATTTTAGAAACGGCGTGGCGTTCCATATATTCGCTCATATCAATTCTGATTATCGCGTTTTCGTCGTTGAACATAAATTCGGCCAGCGCTTTTGCCAGCTCTGTTTTCCCTACTCCGGTGGGACCCATAAATATAAACGATCCAACCGGTTTATTTTCTTCGGATATGCCGGCTCTGCTTCTGCGTACTGCGTTTGAGACAACTTTAATCGCTTTTTTTTGTCCAACAATTCTTTTTGAAATTTCTTCCTCCATTTTTACGAGCTTTTTAGATTCTTCCCGCATCATTTTAGTCACCGTAATTCCCGTCCAGCGAGAAACAACCTTGGCAATATCTTCTTCTGTAACTTCTTCTTTCAAAATTGGACGACTACCCTGAATTCTAACAAGTTTTTTTTGCTGCCCTTTAATTTTATTTTCCAGTTCTGGAATTTTTCCATATCTAATTTCCGCGACTTTTTGCAAGTCAGATTCCCTTTCGGAAATTTCCGCTTCTTGTCTTAATTTGTCTATTTCCTTTTTTGAGTTTCGGATATTTAAAATTATTTCCTTTTCGTTTTTCCACTGAACCTCCAGATCTTTATTTTTTTCTTTCAAATCGGCAATCGTTTTTTCAAGCTCTTTTAATCTATTTTTTGCTTCAATATCCTTTTCTTTCTGAAGAGCTTTTTTTTCAATCTCAAACCTGACAAGATCTCTTTTTACGCTATCAAGTTCAACCGGCATACTGTCAATTTCCATACGCAGCGCCGAAGCGGCTTCGTCCATAAGATCAACCGCTTTGTCTGGGAGAAATCTATCTGAAACATAACGCGAAGATAAAACAGCGGCGCTGACTAGAGCGGAATCGGTTATTCTCACTCCATGATGGACTTCATATTTTTCTTTAATCCCTCTTAATATTGAAATTGTGTTTTCCACGCTCGGCTCGTTGACATAAACCGGTTGAAATCTTCTTTCCAGAGCAGCGTCTTTTTCTATATATTTTTGGTATTCTTTTGAGGTTGTTGCTCCAATTGCGTGTAGTTTCCCTCTTGCCAGGGCTGGCTTTAACATATTTGACGCGTCCATAGATCCCTCTGTGGCGCCTGCCCCAACTAACGCGTGAAGTTCGTCAATAAAAAGAATGGTTTTTCCCTGCGACTCTTCTACCTCTTTTAAAATCGCTTTCAATCGCTCTTCAAATTCTCCTCTGAATTTTGTTCCAGCAATCAACGATCCAAGATCCAAAGAAATTAAACTTTTATTTTTTAAACTCTCTGGCACGTCACCGGCAATTATTCTTTGAGCAAGTCCTTCGGCAATAGCTGTTTTTCCAGTTCCCGCTTCGCCGATCAGAACCGGATTATTTTTTGTCCTTCTTGAAAGCACTTGCATAACCCTTCTTATTTCATCATCCCTTCCTATTACCGGATCAAGTTTTTTTTCTTTCGCAAGTCTTGTAAGATTCTGCGCGTATTTTTCCAAAACCTGAAATTTGCTTTCAGGCTCTGTGTCAATAACTCTTTGAGAGCCTCTGACTTCAGCAAGAACTTTTAAAATATTTTCGTAATTAACTTCATGTTTGTCAAGTATTTTTTTAGCCTGTCCATCTGTTTCAGCCATTGATAATAAAATATGCTCTGTGCTTATAAAATCATCTTTTAATTTATTTGCCTCCTTCCCTGAATTTTCTAAGATCTTTCCCAAGTACGGTGTTAGATAAACCTGCCCGGCAATTGGCGGAGCCGCTTGAATTTTAGGAATTTTTTTAATTGCCTCATCAACTTTGGCTTCCACAAAATTTATTTGGACATTCAGCTTATTTAGAATTGACAAAACAACTCCCCCTTCTTGTCTTATTAAAGATAGAAAAAGATGCAGAGTGTCAACCTGTTGTTGTGAATAATCGGAAGCGAGAACGTGCGCCGCGGAAATCGCCTCCTGTGATTTAGTTGTAAATTTATTTGGATTGATCATGGTGTCATATAAACATTAAAACATATAAACATTAAAACAATAGAAATTTCACGCACTGCTTTTATGTTTTAGTGTCCTTATGTTTTAATGTTTTAATTTTAGCTTTTTAAAACAAAAAAGTCAAAATAATATTTAGTATACTAAACACCAGTATTGTGGTATAATAAAAAAAGTTAGAACTCATTTGATTTTTAAAATTCAAATTCAATTATTTAGAACTTACGCGTTTGAAGCGTAGAACGCGTAAGTCCCGTTGTTAAAAAAGGTAGAATCAATTTTATGTTTTACAAACAAAAATTATTTTTTCTAATTTTATTTTTCACGGCTTTTTTGCCCATTCCAGCTGAAGCGGCGCAACTTGTTTTTTTAGGCAAACCAGTTGTTGATATTGTTAATGATTTAATATTATTTCTTCTTTCAATCATTGGCGGCATTGCTTTATTGATGATTGTTTTTAGCGGGATACTTTATACTTTCTCCGGCACAGATCCTGAAGCTCAAAATAAAGCAAAAAGAACTTTCAATTACGCTATTATAGGCCTTATATTTGTTTTGATATCTTATGCTATTATAAAAATTATAACAGAGGTAAGCGTTTAGAATAAATAAATATCTATGAATCTTACAAAATTTGATAAACCGATTGTTGATATTTTCAGCGAAGCTTCATTATTCTTGCTCTCAATTATTGGGGGTATTGCTCTTCTGGTAATTGTCATCAGTGGCATACTTTACATTTTTGCCGGCGCAAATCCAGAAGCGCAAAATAAAGCGAAAGGGACCGCAACTAAAGCTATCATAGGACTTATTTTTGTTTTAGTGTCCTATGCTATTATAAAAACAATATCTAATATAGGAACTTAAAATAAAACAGAAAAAGAGAACTTAATTAATTTCAAATATCTTAATTATGAAAATTTTAATTCTCGGATATAAAGGAATGCTTGGACACGAATTAGTGAAAGAGTTTGAAAATAGCCACGAGCTTATTTTGTGGGACAGAGATCAAATTGATATTTCCAGAAAAGAAGATACAATAAAAAAAGTTAGTGATTTATGTCCCGATCTTGTGATTAACGCGGCCGCTTATACCGCAGTTGATGAAGTGGAACATAATAAAGATTTGGCCTATAAAGTGAATAGTTGCGCGGTTGGATTTTTGGCAACGGCGTGCAAGGAAATAGACGCCCTCTTTGTTCATTTTAGCACTGACTATGTTTTTGACGGTGAAAATCATAATGGGTATAAAGAAGATCATTCGTATAATCCAATTAATATATATGGCAAATCAAAAGCGCTTGGCGAAAAAATGATATTGGACATTTCTTCAAAATATTATATAATAAGAACATCGTGGCTATTCGGAAAACATGGGAAAAATTTTATAGAAACAATGTTGCGTTTAGACAAGGAGAAGAAAGACATAAAAGTAGTCAATGATCAATTTGGAAGTCCGACTTACGCCAAAGATTTAGCAGTGGCAGTTAAAAAATTAGTTGAATCGCAAAATCCATATGGAATTTATCATATTACAAACTTTGGAACTTGTAATTGGTATGATTTTGCCTTAAAAATTTTTGAATTTTCTGGATTGAAACCAAACATAAAACCAGTAGCATCTGAAGAATTTCCCACACCAGCGAAAAGGCCAACATACTCAATGCTTGTTAATACCAAACTTCCGCCAATGAGGAAATGGGAAGAAGCGTTAAAAGATTATTTGGTTGAAACAGGAAGAATAAATTTTTAAATTGTTATGCATGGCATGAAAGTATATATTATTGTGCTATGCATAACAATTTAACAATTTAGCAATAGAACAATCTATTTTTATTAATTAAAAAAAGAAAAACATGGAAAAGGATAAAAAAAATATAGACAACGTTCCAGCAATGTTGTTTGTATCGTTCTTGATGATCGTCATAATCATTCTTATGATGCTTAAGTTGTCATAGGAGTAAATTTATAAAACCATAAAAAACTTGTTCTGGATTTATTTCAGGAGATGTGTTTTGCGGTGAGTGTTTATTATAATATAGTGGTATTATTTTAAATTCAGCTTCTTTCTTGTCATTTCGAAACGGAACCGCAGTGGAGTGAGAAATCTATAAGTATTATTATACAGATAGAGTAGTCATACTTAAACAGCTTATAGATCTCTCAGTCGTTGCGACTCCTTCGAGATGACATAAAATGAAGAAGCTCTTATATAATAATTAAAACAAATATATGAAACAAAAACTAAACAAAACAAAACAATGCGAACCAAAAGAACAGAATGTGTTCAACTTCTTATTATTTTCCCTGTTTTTCCTGATATTCGTCAGTTTTGGAAGCGCGCTTTTAGTTTCTGTAATTAACAAGTATGAAGTTCTTGTACCTGCTACTCCTCCAGTTGATGTTGAAGGTGGAATAGTAAAACAATTTAAAAGCTATGACGAGATAAAAGAATTTTTAGACGAAAGCGCTGGCAGTATTCAAAATACTGCTATGTTTGGTGCGATCGGAAGAGATTTAGCAAGGTCAGAAGCGTTAGATACGACTGGAGAAAACAAATGGGGAGATGCCGCATCGCCAACCCCTACTATAAATGGAAAAGGAGGAGGAATAGACTATTCAACTACCAATGTTCAGGTGGCGGGGGTAGATGAGGGGGATATCATAAAAACTGATGGCAAATATATTTACGCGATTTCCGGGCAGGAAGTTGTTATCACTGACGCTTATCCGGCTGATGACGCCGCTATTATTTCCAGAATAAAATTTAATTCAAATCCAAGTGGAATTTATATAAATGGCGACAAGCTGGCGGTTTATGGACAAAATCACTATATTATTTACAATAATGAAAGTTATGAAAAGTTGTTAAATAAAAGGAAAAGCAATAATTATACTTTTCTAAAAGTTTTTGATATAAAAGACAAAGAAAACCCAAAAGAAGAACGGGATTTTAATTTTGAAGGAAATTTTCTCAATTCGCGGATGATTGGAGATTATGTGTATTTTATTACTACAGATTATTCCTATTACTACGATGATGAAATTCCAGTTCCTTTAGTTTTAGAAAATGGGAAAGTTATAAATAATAATGACATCGCATGCCAGAATTGCTGGGATATTTATTATTTTGACATACCTTATCGTTCGCATAATTTTACGAGCGTCGCCGCGATAAATATTTCTGACAGCGAAGAGGAAATTAAAAACGAAACATATCTCTTGGACGGAAATCAGAATAATATGTTTGTTTCTAAAGATAATATTTATATTACTTACAATAAATATATCAGCGAAGATGAACTTGTTTGGAGTGCTACAAAAGAAATGATTTTACCAAAATTGAGCGAGAGAGACAGAGAGAGAATTACAGAAATTGAAAACGCGGAAAATTACATTTTGGCGCCACAAGAGAAAATGGGAAAAATAATATTGATTTTAGATAGCTTTGTCGAATCATTAACCAACGAGGAACAGAAGAAATTAGCAAAAGAGTTGGAAGCAAAAGTGAAACAAAAGTATGAAGATATTTCTAAAGAATTAGAAAAGACAGTTATTCACAAGATTGCGATTAATAAAGGCGACTTGCAATACAAAACAGCAGGAGAAGTTCCCGGAGTTGTTTTAAACCAATTTTCTATGGATGAAGATAACGGCTACTTCCGTGTTGCTACGACAAAAAATAGAAGATGGTCAACTTTTGGAGAATCATCGGAATCGTATAATAATATTTATGTTCTAGACGAAAATATGAAAGTTGTCGGCAAAGTAGAAGAATTGGCCAGAGACGAAAGAATTTACTCTGTGAGATTTATGCAAAATAGGGCGTATCTGGTTACTTTCAGACAAGTAGATCCTCTCTTTGCAATTGATTTAACAAATCCGACAAATCCGATAGTTATGGGAGAATTGAAAGTTCCGGGATATTCCAGCTATTTGCATCCTTATGATGATGTAACTTTAATCGGTCTTGGCAAAGAAACAGACAATAACGGAAGAATAACAGGAGGAATAAAGCTGTCTTTGTTTGATGTTTCTGATGTCAGAGATCCGAAAGAGATCGACAAATTTGTTCTGGGGGACAGGAATAGCAACTCAATTGCGATCAATGAGCATAAAGCGTTCTTATTTTCAAAAGATAAAAATTTACTTGTGATTCCCGTAAGTATGCAAGAAGATATTATGGAAATTCAAGAAGGTGTAACCTCCGAAGAAGGTGTGATGATTATGCCGCCGATTAAGAAAAGATATTTCAATGGAGCGGCTATATTTAATATTAGCAAAAAAGGATTTGAGTTGAAAGGAAAAATTGGTCATTCAGATGAAAATGACAATAACTACAGATGGAGCGACGGCGTTAACAGGAGTTTGTATATAAATGATGTTTTATATACTATGTCTAATAAATATCTGAAGATGAATAACTTGAGCGATATTAAAGAAGTTAATAGTTTAGAATTAAGATAAGATGCTATTGTCAATGTCTGAGTTGATGTTTTTAAGAGAAAAGTTTTTTTCACTAATATAAGAAATAAATTAAACCATACCAATTCAAATCCAACCCATCATAAATTTAACTAACCAATAACAATAAAAAACATGAAACCACGCAATAGCGACAAACAAGAATCATCTAATTGGATAAAAGCAGGGCTAACAGTCATAATTTTTTCTCTGATTATTTCCATTGCCATAGTTAAAGCCGGCTTTTTAACATCAATAGCCGATCCGGCACCTGTAAACTATCTTCTTTCCGATACTTACGCCAAACTGGCCAATTCTTCTGTCACAAATCCAAGCGGCCAGACAAACGCTCATGGCCGAAAATTTATTAAGATCGGCACGCAAATATGGATGGTTGAAAATTTGAATGTGGGAACAAGAATTGACGGCGCGAGCGAACAAACTGACAATGGCGTTATAGAAAAATACTGCTATGACGATAACGAAGAAAACTGCGATACGGACGGCGGATTATATCAATGG
>DAOWHY010000029.1 GCA_030641185.1 Candidatus Moraniibacteriota bacterium
GTTCTGGTAATTTCTTTTTTTCTTTCTTCTAAAATATCAATTATCTTTGCGGGATCTTCTGGTGTAAAATATTTATGACTCTTTTTTTCATAATAGCTTGCCAATCCCATTTTTACTAACTCTCTTAAAATATCATAACTTGTGCCGCGATTAATGTTTGCCTCTTGCGCAATTTTTCTCACTGGAGAGGGACCCAAACTCAAAAGAGCAAGATAAGTCTTAATCTCCTTTTCTCTCAAACCAAATTTTTGAAGAGATTTTTCTAACATTCAAACATTATTCAAAAGTTGTTGCACTATATTTTTAATTCTACACTTTTAAAAATAACTGTCAATACTTTTCTAAAATATGTTAGAATAATAAAAACAATGGCTTACATAAACCATTGCTTGTCATATTATTCTCTAAAATATATAGTTATCCACAATATTTATTCCCATCCCTTAACTTCCAACCCTTTCTTCGCCGCGTTTCTTTGCGCCGCTTGCTTGCTTGTCCCCTCCCCTTCGGCGATTTTTTCGTTTTCTAAGTATATTCCGATTACAAAATTTCTGTCGTGATCTGGTCCCCATTCTTTAATAACTTTATAGATGGGCGTCACGCCGGCTTTTTCTTGCGCTTCTTCCTGAAATTTGCTTTTTGGATCCTGATACAACTTTTCATCAAGAACGTATTTCATTTTAGACAAGACACAATTACTTATAAATTTTTCCGATTTTTTATATCCCTGATCAAGATAAATTGCGCCAATTACCGCTTCTAAGGCGTTGGCAAGAAGATATTGCCGCGCTTTTCCCAAATCTTTAGTTTCTCCTCTGCTCATTAATAAATAATCATCAAGCCCGATTTCTTTTGAAATTTTGGCAAGCATTTTTCCATTCACTAAAGCGGCTCTATAATTTGTAAGTTCGCCTTCGGGGTTGGAAAAATTGTTGTAAAGATATTCAGTGACAATGAGTTCTAAAACGGCATCTCCTAAAAATTCCATCCTTTCATTGTGGTCAAGTTCAAAGTCGCGATTTTCATTTAAATACGAACGATGAACCATTGCCTGTTTTAATAAATCCTTGTTTTTAAATTTAATCCCAATTTTTTTTTCTAAATTTTCTATTTCCATGGGTTGTTTAGTTATTTGATTAACTCAATTTTGTCATTCCCGCGGAGGCGGGAATCCAGTAGGTTTCAATAAACAATATTTTTCGTATAATTTTATTAAGTGAGACTAACTGGATCCCAGATATTTTTTCTTTAGTTTCACTCCAGAAAAAATTCTGGGATGACAAATAAAAAATATTTATTTCTTTTCTATCTCCTTATATAAACTCCCCAAAACTCCGTTCACAAATTTTCCGCTTGATCTTCCGCCGAATGTTTTGGCAAGTTCTATTGACTCGTTTATCGCTACTTTTGCCGGAACATCTTTTCTTTTGCTGAACATAAGTTCATAAATTCCAAGGCGAAGAATATTTCTGTCAATGATCATTATCTGTTCAATTGGCCATTCTGGAGCGAGCTTTTTTATGAAAGAATCTATCTTTCTCATATTCTTAAAAACGCCGTTAACCAATTCTATAACAAAATCATTATTTTCTATCCCAGCGCTGTATTCTTTTATGCTATTCTTTACTATTTCATCAAGTTTATTTTTGCTGAATTTTTCTTTATGACTGCCGTTTTTAATCAAAGAACTTTCAAAATCCCATTCATATAAACTTTGCATCGCGACCGATCTTAATAAATGTCTGCTTGACATAATGTAAATTGTTAAATTGTTGTTTAATTGTTATTGCGAGGAATGAAGTTGAGCGATAGCGAAACGGAATGACGAAGCAATCCCGTAACTACGCGCAATGAATTTAATTACGGGATTGCTTCGTCGCCTTCTCGTTCGCTACGCTCGCTCGGGCTCCTCGCAATGACAGACAAAAAAATCTATTTTTTCTCAACTGTCTTTTTCTTTTCTTTCTTCTCTTCTTTCATTTTAGCCTTTTCTGCTTTTCCTCTTTCTTTTTTGGAAAGTTTTTTAAGGATATCAATTGCTTCTTTTCCGTTATAATATCCGCAATTAGAACAAGCTACATGCGGCTTGATTGGCTGGTTACATTTTTTACAATTTATTAAATCTATTTTTTTTAAAGAATGATGGGATCTTCTTTGATTTTTTCCTGATTTGGTTTTTCGTTTTTTTGGATGTGGCATAGTCTTAGTTATAAAGTTAAAAGTTCGTAAGGTCAAAAGTCTCAATGTAATCATTTTATCTTAATTTAATCTATTTTGCAAGATTAAACCTATGAAGAAGTTTCTCTATTGGACTGAAAGACCTTCTGTGTATTTTGCATGGACCAATCTTCTCTAATATTTCCAAATGAAATTTTGTTCCATATCCTTTGTGCTGAGCAAATCCGTATTCTGGATATTTTTCATCAAGATCAACTAAAATTTTATCTCTCGTAACTTTAGCTAAAATAGAGGCTGCGCTTACGGAAAAAACATATTGATCTGCTTTCGGAATTGCAATTTGACTCACCGGATAATTTTCAATCGTGTGATTGCCGTCTATCAACAGAAAGTCCGGTTTAATTTCCAGTTTTTCAACCGCCTTTCTCATAGCAAGCTTGGAAGATTCTAATATGTTTATTTTATCAATAGTTTCTTCTGAAACAATGCCTATTGACCATGCGTGGCACTTTTCTAATATTAATTCATATAAATACTCTCTTTTTTTTGACGAGAGAAGTTTTGAATCTCTTATTCCAACTTCAAGCAGCTTGTTTAACAATTTATTTTTGGAAAAAATAACTGCTGCCGCGATCACGGGACCGGCAAGCGGTCCGCGTCCAACTTCGTCAACTCCAGCAATATTTTCATACCCTCTCCTAAATAGATTTTCTTCTCTAGAAAAATCTGGCACAACCATTTTCTTAACCTTTCTGCCCTCCATTTAAATAATTTTATCAGTTTAAATTGCAATATTTACAACATCTTTATTATAGCTGCAAATGCTTTTTTGTCAATGCAAGATCGTTTAAACATATAAATATTTAAGCGAGATTTTTATTTGATCAGTTATAAAAAAACAGGATGTGTGGTAAATCACACATCCATAAAATTCCCTTTATTTATTTGGGCTTGACAACGAACTCAAATGTTCCGTTGTTGTTTTCTTTCTCTTCCTCTTCTATTAATGTCTTTATTCCGAAATTAAGATGATCTGCTCCTGGTCTAAACAGCTCTCCCCAAGGTCTATAATTAGCAAGAGCAACCGTAATTGTTTGTCCTGGAAAGATTTGGTAGTCACTTTGCATCTCAACAAGGTTGTTTTTATTCAACGGAAGACTTTTTGAATGATATTTGTCCGAAGAAAACCATACCGTGGTTTTGCCATTAAACAGCACTGTTCCGATGTTCGTAACATCAAATTTTATTCCTGAAGGAGCTCCTACTACAGGAGTATCAGAAACCGCACTATAATAGCGTGGGTTGCTTACTTCCAGATCGGGTAGCTCTGGCAGACAATACAGAACCATACTATCCATATCATTACTTGGATTTATATCTGGCGCTGAATTTAGCGGACTAAATACAATTTTTACTGTGATGATATTATATCCTTCATGTAATTTGAATGGATCTACCTCTATCCAGTCAAAACGCTCACTTCCGGCTGGAATAAAATTCCAACTTGCGCCATCATAGTATTTTGTTGCAATCTTTACCTTTTCTCCTGATTCGGAGTAGGTATTAACCTGTATTTCGTAGGGACCGCTGGTGTTGGTTATTCCCTTAATAGAGAAATGCAACTCTTTTCCGTTAAAATCCGTGAGGGATATAATCTCAATGGATGCATCTTGCCCTTGCTCTTCCTCTTCCTGCTCCTGTGCTGCTATTGATACTGTTAACAATAGCATTGTTGTTAGCAATATTGCTAACAGTGTTGTTATTTTTGTCATTTTCTTTTCACCTTTTTGCGTTCTTTTCCTCCTTTGGAACGCAACTACAAGACTACACCATTATAAAAATATGTCAACCCCTTGTATCCTAACAATTTAACAATAGAGCAATTTGGAAATATAATTAAATTTGCTTTTTACTGCCTATAAATATATAATAAAGACAATCTAAGCATTAAAATAAAATTATGTCAGAAGATAAAAAATCGCCGTTGCGGGAATATGAGAAGGAATGGCAGTTAGTTGAAAAACTGCTTAACGAAGGAACAATATCTGGATACAAGATTGCCGTTATTGAAACGGAAAAAATATTGCAAACAGTTCTTAACGATAAAAATTTTCCGGGAAAAGATATTTCCGCGCAGATTGAAAATGCGAGAATGATTTTGGAAAATTTTGATAAATTAAATTATTCTCGCGCAATGTTTAATAAAATAATAAAAGAGTCGGATTTTGACATTTCCTCGGAAGACACGAAAGAAATAATTGCTGGTTATTACAAAGCGATTTCAGACATTATTAAAATGGATTCAAAGGACATTGAGCTTAAAGAAAAGGTTAATTTGCTTTTGCAAAGGTATTTTTATAATTTTCCAGTTAGAATAAGAAATGGATTTATTTTAGTTTTTTTATTTCTTTTGGCGGTTTTTCTTTCAACTGAAACGGCAACTGGAAAATCTATTGCTGAAATGGTTTCCGAACTTTCACAATTTATTTTTTATAAATTGATCCCAATGATATTAGCGGTTGTTGTTATAGGAAGTATTATTGTGGGAGGGTTGTATTATTGGAAAAGGAAGAAATGATAATTGGATATTAGATATTAAAATATTGGAGTGTAGAGCATAGCCGCAGCGGAGCTCTACTGAAAAATCGCGGGATTAAAATTTATTACTATTCGGTCGGACTCCGCTGCGACTACGCCCGACATTCCAAATTTAAATTATGAAATTTACCCATTTACATACGCACAGTCATTATAGTCTTCTTGATGGTCTTGCTAAAATAGACGATCTTTTGGATCGTGCGGGAGAATTAAATATGGATTCATTGGCTTTAACGGATCATGGTGTAATGTATGGCGCGGTGGAGTTTTACCAGAAAGCGAAGGAGAAAAATATCAAGCCGATTATTGGAATGGAAGCGTATGTTGCGACAAATTCAAGGCATAGCAAGAACGCGGGCGTGGATGATAAAAGGAATCATTTAATTTTGTTGGCAAAAAATCAAACTGGCTATAAAAATTTAATCAAACTTACTACCCTGTCCCATCTGGAAGGGTTTTATTATAAGCCGAGAGTGGATAAAGAAATTCTGCAAAAATATTCTGAGGGAATAATCGCTACTTCCGCTTGTATCGCCGGAGAAATTCCGAGAGCTGTTATTGCTAATAATTTAGAAAAGGCGGAAAAATTAATTAGAGAATTTCAGGAAATGTTTGGCAAGGAAAATTTTTATTTGGAGCTTGGAGATAATCCCAGCATAAAAGAGCAAAGCATAGCCAATGACGCTTTAATAAAATTATCCCAAAAAACAGGCGCGCCTTTGACCGCCGCGAATGATGTTCACTATATCAATAAGGAAGACGACAAAGCGCAGGATATTTTACTCTGTATTCAGATGAACAAGACCGTTAATGATCAAAATAGGTTGTCTATGCTTGGTGAAGACTATTCTCTGAAAAGCCAGGAAATGATGATTGAGCGATTTAAGCATATTCCTGAAGCGATAGACAACACGCAAAAAATTGTCTCCGAATGCAATGTTGAACTTGAACTTGGAAAGATTTTACTTCCTCATTTTGATGTGCCGGATAATTTATCTTCTGCTGATTATCTTCAGAAATTATGCCAAGAGGGAATTCCCGAGAGATATGGAAAATCAAACGATGTCATTGAAAAAAGATTAAAATTTGAACTTGATACAATCAGACAAATGGGTTTCGCCTCCTATTTTTTGATTGTTCAGGATTTTGTCAATTGGGCAAAAAGTAAAAACATTGTGGTCGGACCGGGAAGGGGGTCTGCCGCAGGATCTTTAGTTTCATATTTAATCGGTATTACGGATGTTGATCCTTTGAAATATGAACTCCTTTTTGAAAGATTTTTAAATCCGGACCGAATTAGTATGCCAGATATTGATTTGGATTTTGCCGATCATCGTCGTGATGAAGTTATTAAATATGTTTCGCAAAAATACGGCGAAGATCATGTCGCGCAGATTATCACTTTCGGAACAATGGCGGCGCGGGCTGCCGTTCGTGATACCGGGAGAGCATTGGGAATCCCCTATTCTTTTTGCGACAAAGTCGCGAAGGCGATTCCGATGTTCACGAATTTGCCGGACGCGCTTGCTAATGTGAAAGAGTTAAAAGATTTATATAGCGAGAGTTCGGAAGCAAAAAATTTGCTTGATAATGCTTTGAAACTGGAAGGCGTTGCTCGCCATAATTCAACTCACGCCTGCGGAGTGGTAATCAGTAAAGGAGAACTTGACGATTACACGCCGCGCCAGCATCCGCCGCAAGATACATCATCAATTGTGACCCAATATGAAATGCATAATATTGAAGATTTAGGATTATTAAAAATGGACTTTTTGGGATTGAAAAATCTGACGGTTTTAGAAAACGCCTTAAAAATAATTTCCAAGACAAAAGGGGATGAAATAGATCTGTCTAAAATTCCGCTTGACGATCAAAAAACTTTAAACTTATTTCAGGAGGGAAAAACAACGGGCGTTTTCCAGTTTGAATCCAGCGGGATGAAAAGATATTTGAAAAAATTAAAACCGACAAGTTTTGAAGATGTGATCGCGATGGTCGCTTTATATAGACCTGGTCCGTTGAATTCCGGAATGTCGGATGAATTTATAGATCGTAAAAACGGCAAGAAAAAAATTGTCTACAAGCATCCAGTTATGGAAAACGCTCTGAAAAATACTTATGGCGTTATTGTTTATCAAGAGCAAGTGATGCAATTATCCAAAGATATGGCGGGTTTTACCGGCGGACAGGCGGATACTTTGCGAAAAGGGATGGGTAAGAAAATCGCTGAGTTGATGGCAAAAATGAAAAAGGAATTTATCGCTGGATGTTTAAAAAATAATCTTGATAAAAAACTCGCTGAAGATACTTTTTCTGATATGGAAAAATTTGCTGAGTATGGTTTTAACAGATCACACGCGGTTTGTTACGCGCTTATTGGATACCAAACTGCGTATCTCAAAGCGCATTATCCGGCGGAATTTATGGCATCATTACTTACGGCTGACAGAGAAAATATAGATCGCATTGCGATTGAAGTTGATGAGTGTCGCCAAATGGGAATAGAGGTTTTACCGCCGGATGTTAATAAAAGCTTTGTGGACTTTGGGGTAATCAATGAAAATAAAAAAGATGAAATCAGATTCGGATTGGCGGCGATCAAAAATGTCGGAAGAAATATCGTAGAAATAATTGTGGAGGAAAGAAAGGCAAATGGAAAATTTGCCGGCATTGAAGATTTTGTTTTGCGAGTGGAGTCAAGGGATTTGAACAAAAAATCAATGGAGGGAATGATCAAAGCAGGCGCGTTTGACAGTATAGAGGAAAGAAATAAATTGTTATCTAATTTAGAACGAATTTTAATTTTCGCCAAAGAACGCCAGCAGGCAAAAAGTAACGGACAGGTCAGTTTGTTCGGTTCTGATTCTTCTGACGATAATAGTATTAACAAATTGCAACTTACGGACGCGGAGCCAGCGAAGAAAAAAGATAAAATGTCTTGGGAAAAGGAGCTGCTCGGACTTTATGTTTCCGATCATCCATTAAAAGAGTACTCGGTTTATTTAAGAAATAACTCCAAAAGCGTTAGAAATTTAACGAGTGAAGATGTTAATCAAGTTATTACCGTTGGCGGGATTATTACCAAAATCCAAAAAATCGTCACCCGCGCCGGGCAATCTATGGTTTTCGCGACAATGGAAGATCTAACGGACAAAATTGAGATTTTAGTTTTCCCCAGATTATTAGAAAGCAACGCTGAAATTTGGGCGGAAGGAAATATTGTTTTTATTAAGGGAAAAGTAAGCGATAAAGATGGTGTGTTTAAATTATTGGGTGAGAGCATTAGAAAAATAGATTTAGAAACCGCTAAGCATGACCAGACGGAAAAAGAAAATAATGATAATAATTCAGAAAATAATAATGGTTATTATCAGGAAAATCATTCTATGGGCGGTGCTGGAGTAATCAGTGATAATGTAAAAAAACAGAAAATAGAAATTACAATCCCCTCTTCTGACGATTCTAAATTACTCCTTCAGAAATTATCTGATTTATTAAAATCTGTTCCTGCTGGAAATTGCGAGGTTTATTTATTGTTGAATTTGCCTGATGGGAGTTTTAAGAAGATTAAGACTAGTCGGGATGTTGAATTTAAAGAAGATATTGTAAAAAGGATTGAGGAAATAGTGGAAAAAGGAAATATAAAAAGTTAGAACTGTTGACATAATTATGTCTTTGATATTAAATAATAAATAAGGAGGTAATAAAAATTATTGGTAAATGTAAACATTTTTTACAAAAAATATATTACTGGATCATAGAAAATAAAAAAGAAAAATATACTGAATACCCAACTAGATATTTGCAGGAGGATGGAACTACGGGGACGGAGGTTTTTGGCTGGTGGAGCGAAGAAGAGAGACATTGGCGAGCTCTTTGGGCAGATAGATTTGGTCTAGATGGCAAATTTCATAATGCCGGAACGGAAAGGTGGCCTGATGAAAGTGACAAGAAAAAAGATCAAAAAGGTAAATAATATTTTACCTTATTTTTTTTGACAACTCCCTAAAAATCCTTTAAACTAAATTCAGAAGTGATTGGAGTGGCTACCAACTGCTCTTCTTGTAAAGTTTATAATAATGAATTCTACCCAGCTTCAGCTGAGGGTTCGTGAAACTTTAGTTTCAGTGTTTTTAAAACTCGTGAAGCTAAAGCTTCAATAACCCTCGGCTAAAGCCGGGTAGAAAAGAAAGAATTCCGAATACTCGGGACTAAGCTTCTAAACAATTTGAAAGTTGCTTTGATTATATTAAGGAATTTGGGTGGAACCGTTCTAAATTATTTAGAACCCCAAAGCGCAAGTATTCTTGGGCTTTTTTATTTAGAAATATTTTTTTGTCATTCCCAACTTGATTGGGAATCCAGATGAAATTTCATCAAGAGTTATTTCAGGGTAAAAATTTTGCAAACAAACCAACAGAAATATTTCTGATATTTCAATTATAATAATGATATTTACAATTTGAAGATATTTCATCTGGATTCCCGCCCCCGCGGGAATGACAAATAAAAATTATTGTTAAAATGTTTAAATGTTAATATGTTAAAATAAATTATATGAACAAAGAACAACAATTAGAGATCAAACGACACTCCTTAGCGCACATTCTTGCGACTGCCGTTTTGGAAATGTTTCCGGAGGCGAAATTCGGCGTGGGGCCGAATATTGAAAATGGGTTTTATTATGACTTTGATCTGCCGAGAACTTTAATTCCGGAGGATCTGCCAATCTTGGAAAAAAAAATGAAGGAGATAATTAAAAAGAATTTGCAATTTGAGAAGCAGGTTGTAAATCATGACAAAGCTATTGAACTTTATGAAAAAGCCGGACAGGACTATAAAGTGGAAATTCTAAAAGACGAGGCAAAAGATGAAGAAGTTTCACTTTATAAAACTGGAGAATTCGTGGATTTATGCAAAGGACCGCATTTAGATTCTACCGGGGAAATTGATTTTACATCATTTAAGCTAACCAAAATTGCCGGCGCTTATTGGCGTGGTGATGAGAAAAATAAAATGCTGCAAAGAATTTATGGCATTGCTTTTAATAATAAGAAAGAACTTAAAGAATATTTAAAGCGAATAGAAGAAGCGGCAAAAAGGGATCATCGGAAGTTAGGGAAGGAATTAGACCTATTTTGTTTTTCGGATTTAGTCGGTCCAGGATTGCCCTTATTCGCTCCAAAAGGGGTTGTAATTATTGACGAATTAAGAAAACATATTGAAAAAGTTTGCGCGGGATATGGATTTCAAAAAGTAATGACTCCGCATTTGGCAAAAATAGATCTATATAAATTATCAGGGCATGCGGATAAATTTGGTAAAGAGTTGTTTCATGTTTCCTCAGAACAAAAACATGATTTTGTAATGAAGCCGGTTCAATGCCCGCACCAAACACAAATTTACGCTTCAAAACAACGATCATATCGTGATCTGCCTATAAGATATATGGAATCAGAAAAACAATATAGAGCTGAAAAATCAGGAGAAGTTGGCGGATTAAACAGGGTTTACGCGATTACGGTTGAAGACGGTCATTCTTTTTGTCGCGTAGAACAGGTGAAAGAGGAAGTAAAAAATATGGTAGAAATAATAAAGGATTTTTATAGCGCCATTGGTCTTTGGGGAAATCATTGGGTTTCTCTTTCTGTAAGAGACTATAGTCATCCGGAAAAATATATCGGGGAATCTCAAGATTGGGATAAGTGCGAAAAAATGTTGGAAGATGTTTCAAAAGAAATGAAACTGGACGCAAAAAAAATTGAAGGAGAAGCCGCCCTTTATGGTCCTAAACTTGATTTTATGTTTAGAGATTCTATGGGAAAAGAAATTCAAATCCCAACTGTTCAGCTTGATTTTGCCACGCCAAAACGATTTAATTTAGTTTATGTAAACGAAAAAGGCAAAGATGAATTTGTGGTTATGGTTCATCGCGCTATCTTAGGTTCTTATGAGCGTTTTCTGGCCTTGTTAATAGAACACTTTGCTGGCGCTTTTCCTCTCTGGCTCTCCCCTGTTCAAGTTAAAATCCTGCCGGTATCTTCGGAAAAGCATATTGACTACGCCAAAAAAGTAAATTCTTTATTGCTTGAAAATAATATTAGATCTGAAATTGATGATAGTAATGAAAGTATTGGTAAAAAAATACGAGACGCTGAAAAGCAAAAAATTCCCTATATGTTGGTTGTTGGAGAAAAGGAAGCTGAAAATAATTCAGTGGCGGTGAGATTGAGAGGGTCAAGAGATATTGAAGATATGGGGATTGAGGAATTTGTGGAGAGAATTAGGGAAGAAGTTAAGAATAGGTCATAAGTAACAAGGTTTGAAGCAGTGGGATTGGTCACTGGTTTTAAGTTTTTAGCCTTACAAATTATGAGCAATAAAATAAAAAGTTATACGGATTTAGATGTTTATCAAAGATCGTATAAATTATCTATTATTATTTGCACTAAAGTTATAATTAAATTACCAAAAGAAGAAAGGTTTGATTTAGTCGATCAGCTTCGCAGATCGGCAAAAGCTATACCAAGATTAACTGCTGAAGGATTTGGTAAAAAACACCAGAAAAGAGGATTTCAAAAATATCTAGATGACGCAATAGCCGAAACAAATGAAACGATCGTTAGCCTTTGTCATGCTAGAGATATTTATTATAACAATGTTAATCCTAAATCTATCCAAAAATTAATTAACGAATACGAAATAGTTGGCAAGCAATTATATAAATTAAAGCAAAGTTGGAATAAATTTTCCTAAGACTTGTGACTAATGACTATTCCTATTGCCAATAACTTTGTTACTTATGACTAAATATTATATCAAAACATACGGCTGTCAAATGAATTATTCTGATTCTGAACGAATTGCGAGTGTTTTAGAATCGGCAGGATATAAAAAAACAGCGCAAGAAAGCGATGCTGATTTGATTGTGATCAATGCTTGTTCTGTCAGAAAATCAGCGGCAGACAAAATTGCTGGGAATTTTAAGAAGTATAAACAATACAAAAAGAAAAATCCGAATTTGAAAATAGTTTTAACGGGATGTGTTTTGGAGAGTGATAAGGAGAGATTTGAGAAGTTGTTTGATTTGGTCGTTGGTATAAAGAAGATAAAACAATTGTTAAATTGTTATCCTGAACTTGTTTTAGGATCTTCAAAAAATAACGACTTGACCGTTCCTATACTCTCAAAACTATCTGTTATCAAAGTAGGTAAAATTGGCGGTAACAAACAAAAGATTCTGAAACAAGTTCAGAATGACAGTAATGGCGATAATAATTATTTTCAAGTCAAACCAAAATATCAAAGCAACTTTTCTGCTTATGTGCCAATTATGACCGGGTGCAATAATTTCTGTTCTTACTGTGTTGTTCCATATACAAGGGGAAGAGAAAAATCAAGACCAGTAGAAGAAATAATTAGCGAGATTACAGAGTTGGTTGATAATAAATATAAAGAAATTATTTTATTGGGGCAGAATGTGAATAGTTATAATAAATCTAATCCGATTAACTGGATTCCCGCCTCCGCGGGAATGACAAGGAGTGTTGGAATGACGGGAGTGATTGATTTTCCAAAATTATTAAAACTAATCAACAACATCCCCGGGAATTTTTGGATTAGGTTTTTGAGTAGTCATCCAAAGGATATCACAAAAGAGTTGATTAAAACAGTTTCAGAATGTAAAAAAGTAACGCCGTATCTTCATCTTGCCTTACAGTCAGGCGATGATGAGATCTTAAAAAAAATGAACAGAAAATATACAGCGGAACATTTTTTAAATTTGATAAAAATGATTAGAAAATATATTCCAGATGCCGCGATAACAACGGATATAATTGTCGGATTTCCCGGTGAAACGGAAAAGCAATTTCAAAGAACAGTTGAAGTTATGAGGGAAGCGAAATTTGATATGGTTTATATAAATAAATATTCTTCTCGTGAAGGTACAGCTTCTTATAAAATGAAAGATAATGTTAGTTGGGAAGAAAAGAAGCGCCGTGAAAAAGTTTTGACGGAGATTTTAAAAGAAACGGCTTTGGAAAATAATCAGAAATATGTTGGAAAGGTTGTTGAGGTTTTGGTTGAGAAGATTGATGGTGATTTTATTTATGGGAAGACGAGGAGTTTTAAAAATGTAAAGATAGAAATTAGAAATCAGGAATTAGGAATTAAGGAGGGAGAGTTTATTAAAGTGAAGATTATTAAGGCTAAGTTTTGGAATTTGGAAGGAGAAATAAATAAAAAAAGGAATGTGTAATTGAGAAAAAAGTTTAATTCCCAACTAACTCATTCCATACCTCTAGTTTAACATAAAGTCCGTCCTTTTCTTCTTGAATTTGCCAGGAACCAAGAAATTCTATCTCTGAATTCCGATAAGTACGAATAGAACAAAATTTTTCTATAGCGGTAAATGTTCCTACTCTTCGTCTGTCTTTTTTTGTCCATTCTATCATACATTTGATTGAACAAAATTTTACATTATGGCCAGAGAAAAATGTTCCGCGATAATTACCTATTTCTGTGGCAAATTTACAATAATCTGGACCCAACTTTTTATCGCATTTCTCACAGAAGTATTCTTTTAATTGTTCTTTTCTTTCAATTTCCTCCATATATTGTTGCGCGCATTTATAACAACAAAATTCTTTTTCGTCTATCCCTGGAATTATAACCCCAGAGGCTCCATTTTTTATTTCCTCTCCGCATCCATCACAAAACCATCTTTTCATTCTTATCATCTCCTCCTTTTTTCTCTACTCTATCACTCCTAAAATCTTTGTCAAATAAAAAAATATAGACAGACTCATGCTATCTATATAGGTTTATCCAAATGTTCCCTGCCCATTTTTGTTAAAACAGCGAATTCTTCTAGCGTGTCATGATCAAGTGAGATACGAACAAATCCTTCCACACTTCCATATTCGTAAAGCACTTGCTCATCTTCAATAGCAATTTTTCTTGGTTTAACATATTTTCTTAATCTTTGCATTGATCTTTCTGAAAATAATCTCTCTGGCATATTTATGCCACCTCCATAAACTCATCTTATCAACTAAAAACCACAATGTCAACTCTCAAACCCCTCATTGTCATTCTCGGACCTACCGCTTCAGGAAAAACTGAAATGGGGTTGAGGTTGGCGAAAAAATTTAATAGCGAAATTGTGAACGCTGATTCACGGCAGATTTATCGGGAGATGGATATTGGAACGGGAAAAACCATTATCTCAAGCCGCTCTTTGTTATTCCCGCGAAGGCGGGAATCCACTACTACGCTTGATATTACTAAGCCAGCAAGTAGTTGTAATAAAATTTATCTTACTAACTGGATTCCTGCCTCCGCAGGAATGACAGGAAAAAAAGCTTTGCCTAATATTCCAATCCATCTCACAAATATCAAAAACCCCAATCAAAAATTTTCTCTATCCCAATATAAAAAATTAGCGATCAAGACAATAAAGGATATTCATAAACGAGGCAAAATTCCAATTCTGGTCGGCGGGACAGGGCTTTATATTAGCGCGATTGTTGATAATTTGGAAATTCCAAAAGCGGCGCCGAATAAAAAAATTAGAGAGAGATTAGAAAAGCATACGGAAAAATATTTATTTAAGAAACTTAAAAAAATAGATTTAAAGTCGGCAAAAACTATTGGCGAAAATAACAAGAGAAAATTAATCAGGGCTTTGGAAGTTTATGAAATTACAGGCAAACCATTTTCTGCGCAACAAACTAAAGGCGAGCCGTTATTTAATATTTTACAAATAGGAATAAAAATAGATAGAGAAAAATTATATAAAAAAATAGATGAACGAGTAGATGAAATGATTAGAATGGGCTTAATTAAAGAAACAAAAAAACTGTCTAAAAAATACAGTTTTGATTTGCCAGCAATGAGCGGAATTGGCTATTTTGAAATTGGACAATATCTTAAAAATAAAATTACTTTAGATGATGCCGTTCAAAAAATAAAATATCGCACTCATCAATACGCGCGAAGACAGATGACTTGGTTTAAAAGAGATGAGAGGATTAGATGGGTTGAGGATTATAGAAAAGCAGAGAAATTGGTAAGAAAATTTATTAGTCATAAGTAACAAAGTCATTAGCAGTAGGAATAGTCATAAGTTGTATGTCTTAAGACTAACGACCAACAACCAGTCTTACCGCCAATGACTTTGTTACTTATTTACACATCTTCCATCCCGCTTTCTCAAAAACCGCCAACGCTTCTTTTTCTAAAATCCCCGTTACCACTTCTGGAGGATTAGAAAAAATCGGTTTAAATTTCAATAACTCTTTATCTTCCAAAATATTCCATTTAGAATATCCGCCCATTTGCGGAGATAAAAGAGCAAAAACAACGCGCTTGAATTTCAGTTCACGCATCATAAAAGCGCACATCGGGCATGGCTCGCAGTTAGAATAAATTGCGTATTCAGATAAATCAGAAGTTTTCAGAAGTTTCTGCGCTTTTCTCATTGCCAATATTTCAGCATGTTGCGTAACATCATTTTCTTTAATTTTATTCCTCGCCTCAACAAGAATACCTTTTTCATTTGCGATAACACACCCAAACGGATTATCTCCAAGCCCCAAAGCTTTCTCTGAAAGTTGAATACACCGCCGCATATATTTTTCATCATCATCTTTCATACTATTGCTTTAGTTTTTTTTCCAACATGTCCCCCGCTATCTGCGGATTTGCTTTTCCTTTGCTTTCTTTCATTGTTTGTCCAACTAAAAACTTCAGCGCAACTTCTTTGCCAGATTTATAATCTTCAACTGATTGAGGGTTATTTTTTATTACCTCGTCAATAATTTTTTCAATCTCACTCTCGTCGCTTATTTGTCCCAGTCCTTTTTCATCTAAAATATTTGACGGATCGCCGCCAGTAGTAAACATTTCAGCGAGCATTTCCTGCGCGCCACTGCTGGAAATTTTTCCTTCATCAATTAAAGTAATAAATTCCGCAAAATTCTCTGCTGTTATTTTGCATTTAGAAACTAAATTACCATTTTTATAAAGCAATCTTTGGAGTTCAGTTAAAATATAATTTGCTGTCAATTTGGTCAGCTTGTTTAATTTATCGCCATCAATTCCTTTGTCCTTGATCCAATGCTTTAGTTCTGAAATTATCTCTTCAAAATAATTAGCCAGTTCCTTGTCTTCTGAAAGTATTTTGGCGTTTTCTTCCGTCAATTTATATTGATTTATAAAACGATATTTTTTTAACAATGGCAATTCGGGAATACTGCCTTTTATTTTCTGAACATCAAACATCCCCGCTTTTTTTGTAAGATCCAATGGCGGCAAGTCCGGTTCTGGAAAATAGCGATAGTCATGAGCCTCTTCCTTTTTTCGCTGGGAATAAGTTTGTTGTTTGTCTGCGTCCCATCCTCTTGTCTCCTGAACAATTTTTCTGTCTTCATCTAAAACCTCAGTTTGTCTTTTTATTTCATATTCTATGGACCTCTCAACTGCCCTAAAAGAATTTAAATTTTTTATTTCTACTTTTGTTCCAAATTCTTTTTGTCCTTTCGGTTTTAAGCTAATATTAACTTCGCATCTCATATGCCCTTTTTCCATATCAGCGTCTGAAACTCCAATATATTTAACAATAAGTTGAAATTGCTTGCAAAATTCTTTGGCCTCAGCTGAAGATTTGATTTCCGGCTCGGTAACAAGTTCCATTAGCGGCGTGCCAGCGCGGTTTAAATCTACCAGTGAATAGTCAGCTTTTTTCGGATGAACAAGCTTTCCTGTATCTTCCTCGAGGTGAATTCTCGTTATCCCAATTTTTCGGTCGTTTATTATAAGATTTCCCTTTTCGCAAAGCGGTTTGTCGTATTGGGAAATCTGATACCCTTTCGGCAGGTCGGGATAAAAATAATTTTTTCGGTCAAATTTGGAAAACTCGGCAATTTTACAACCCAAAGCCAAGCCGGTTTTAATTACATATTCAACGGCTTTTTTATTTGCTACAGGTAAAGTTCCCGGATGTCCCATACAAATCGGACAGATATTTTTATTCGGTTCCATTTCATCCGGATTATTCGCACACGAACAAAACATTTTTGAATTAGTCTTCAACTCCACATGAACTTCCATTCCGATTGTCGGTTCGTATTTCATAGTTAAAATTTAAATTATAAAAATTCTACGGCGCTTTAGCGCACGGTCACGGAGGTTTTAACCTCTTGAGAAAATGAATAATTTTATTGAGTTAAATTTCGTGAGGTTAAAACCTCTACAACCCTCAGCTAAAGCTGGGTAGAAATTATCATTATTTCCATTATAGCATAGAAAAAATAATAAAAAAATGGGAGAGCGATACGATTATCACTACTCCCGATTTTTATGCTATCGTCTGATAGAATATGCAATACTACGTGGTATGCTTTGATCTATCCCGCGATAGCAAATACTGCTTCAAAGCCTGGACCGCGATCTCTCATGGCAGTTATTGGGTCTTTGGCTAGTTTCTGTTTGCCGCTCATAATTTCTCACCTCACTATAAATATACAACAAAATAATAATCTGTCAAAAAAAATGAAATAAAAGCAATAGCATAATTATAATTAAACCTTCTTAATCTTAATCCCCAATTCATCCAACTGCTCTTTTTCAATCTCGCTGGGAGCGCCCATTGTTAAATCTTTGCCGTCTCCGGATTTTGGAAAAGCGATCACTTCGCGGATGTCTGGTTCATTGCATAAAATCATAATAAACCGATCAAGACCCATTGCCATTCCGCCGTGAGGAGGCGGACCATATTCAAAGGCTTTTAGCATATGCTCAAAACTCTTTTTCTTTTCCTCGCTAAAACCAATCAGATCAAATATTTTTTCCTGAATGTCCCTTTTATGAATTCTAATACTTCCCCCGCCAACTTCATTGCCGTTTAAAACTAAATCGTGCTGATATGATCTAACTTTTTGCGGTTCTTTGTCAAGTAAAGAATAATCGTCTTCATGAGGCATTGTGAACATATGGTGAGCGGGCGCGTAATGACCGTCTTCAAATTCCTCTTCAAACAATGGCCAATTTATAATAAAAGCGAACGCAAGTTTGTGATCGTCTATTAAATCAAGTTTTTTCGCAAGCGCTATTCTAATTTGTCCCAAAACTTCCCTAACAATTTTCTCGCTATCCGCGCCAAAAAATATAATGTCTCCCTGTTCGCCTTTCATTTTTTCAACAATTTTTTGCGACAAATCATTACCCAGAAATTTAACTATCGGCGATTGTAATTCATTTTCTTTTATAATAATATATGCCAGTCCTTTTGCTCCAAATTCTTTAGCGTGTTCCGTCAGTTTATCAATTTCAGCCCGTGAAAATTTAGCCGCGCCTTTAGCGCAAATTGCCCGCACAACTCCATCTTTTTTAATCGCATCCGCAAAAACTCCAAACCCGCACCCTTTTACAATTTCGCTGAGATCTTCAATTTCAAGTCCATAGCGAAGATCAGGCTTATCAATTCCATATTTTTTCATAACATCGTCATAATTTAATCTTGGGAACGGTTTAGACATTATTTTTTTATCAGATAATTTTTCTACTAAGTTTATCATCATTTCTTCCATTAAGTTAAGTATCTCATCTTGATTTACAAAAGACATTTCCAAATCAAGTTGCGTAAATTCCAATTGCCTGTTTCCCCTTTGATCTTCGTCGCGAAAACATCTTGCGATTTGAAAATATTTTTCTATTCCGCCCACCATTAAAAGCTGTTTGTATTGTTGCGGTGACTGCGGCAGGGAATAAAATTTACCCTGATGGAGTCTTGATGGCACTACAAAATCCCTTGCTCCTTCTGGTGTGCTCTTGGTAAGACTGGGGGTTTCAACTTCCCAAAAATTTTCTTTATCAAAATAGTCGCGCATAAACTTAATGATTTTGTGACGCATTTCGATGTTATTTTTCATTTTTTTGCGCCTTATGTCAAGATAGCGATATTCTAATCTCAAATCTTCTTTGACATCCTTAGCTTTATCAACTCCTTCAATTTCTTCAACTTCAAACGGAGGAGTTTTTGATTCTGATAAAATTTCAATATTTTCAACTTCCACTTCAATCTCGCCAGTTTTTAATTTTGAATTCGTCATATCATCTGGTCGCAAAGTAATTTTTCCTTCAATTCTAATTACAAATTCATTTCTTAAATCTTCTGCCGTCTCCCATGATTCTTTTGAAACTTTTGGATCAAAAGTGATTTGAGTTAGACCATATCTGTCTCTTAAATCAACAAAAATAAGTCCGCCATGATCTCTTCTGGAATTTACCCAGCCAGATAAAATCACTTTTTTATTTTTATCTTCTTTTGTTAATTCTCCGCAAGTATGCGTTCTATATTGTTGCATGGTTTTTTGATTATAATTTAAATTTCATTTGTCATTCCTGCGGAGGCAGGAATCTATTGCTACGATTAAACTTTATAATAAGCTTCGTGATAAATGGTAAAATTAAATCGTAATAGTGGATCCCAGACATTTTTTCCAAAGCTGTTGCTTTAGAAAAAATTCTGGGATGACAGAAAGTGAGGAAGTTCTAACTATAATAAAAGCTCCGTTCTTATTTAACAAGCACAAAATAAACTCATTAAATAAGAGCGAAGCTTTATTGATTGTTATCGTTTTTTAGATAATCAACTATCATATTTTTATAAACATATCAGATTAACTATGTATATTATGTATA
Organism: Candidatus Moraniibacteriota bacterium; assembly: GCA_030641185.1. Lineage (GTDB taxonomy): Bacteria > Patescibacteriota > Minisyncoccia > JAHIHE01 > JAGLIN01 > JAGLIN01. The sequence goes on from DAOWHY010000029.1 coordinate 19,483, forward strand.
TAATAACAAAAATACAAAAATAGTCAAACTTATGTAAAATCTATGGTAGCAGTCCTATTTTTTCCTTCTCCTATCCCTAATTCTTTCGTTTTCAGTTAAAAATCGTTTTCTTAAACGAACACTATTCGGAGTGATCTCCAAATATTCATCCCCACTCATAATGCTCATTCCTTTTTCAAGAGTTAATTTTAGGGGTGGCGTTAGATGGATTGCTTCGTCAGTTCCAGAAGCGCGGACATTTGAGAGTTGTTTTCCCTTTATTGGATTTACAGACAGATCTTTGTCCTTTGATACATTTCCAATAACCATTCCTTCATACACTTCTGTGTTAGCTCCAATATATAAAGCTCCTCTGCTTTGAAGATTGAAAAGCGAAAAGCCAAGAGTTTTTCCAGTTGCCATTGAAATCATTGATCCGACGCTATGCTTTTTAATGTCTCCGACATGGGGTTTAAATCCAATCACTCTGGTGTAAATAATTCCTTCGCCTCGCGTGTCAACTACAAATTCATTCCGATATCCAAGTAATCCTCTAGTTGGAATTTCAAAAATAATTTTTATATTGCTGTGCTCTGGCATCATTTCAATCATATTTCCCTTTCGGCTGGAAAGTTTTTTAATAACGCTTCCGGACATTTCTTCCGGCACATTAATGGTAACTTCCTCAAATGGTTCAAGCTTTACGCTATCTTTTTCTTTAATAATTACATGCGGTTGTGATATTTGCATTTCATAGCCTTCGCGACGCATATTTTCAAGGAGGATCGCGATGTGCATTTCACCCCTACCATAAATCTTATAATGATCAACAGCCGAAAAATCAATTTTCAAACCAACGTTAACTTCTAACTCCTTTTCTAATCTTTCTTTGAGCTGTCTATTTGTGACATACTTTCCATCTCTCCCGGCAAATGGGGAATCGTTGACGAACAAATTCAAGGAGATTGTCGGTTCATCAATATTAATAGCCGGCAAAGCTTCTTGCTCTATATTTTCGCAAATAGTTTCTCCGATAAATATATCAGGAAGACCGGCAATCATTACAATATCGCCAGCATCGGCCGATTTTACTTCTTTTCTCTTTAACCCTTCAAAAGTAAACAGCTTTGAAATTTTGCCTTTGCGAGTTTCTTCTTTGGTATTTTTAATAATTACTGTAGCAGCGTCTTTTATTTCTCCTTCATAAATTCTCCCAATCGCCAGCCGTCCCAGAAAATTATCATAAGCAAGATTGAAAGGTTGAATTCGCAACGGTTTGCTTTTCTCTTCTTCTTTTGAGGCAACTGGTACTTTTTCTAAAATTGTATCTAAAATAGGCGTTAAATCTTTAGAATCATCGTCCAAATTTATTTTAGCAATCCCCTCTCGAGCAATTGCGTAAAGTGTTATAAAATCAAGCTGTTCGTTATTTGCTCCTAAATCAAGAAAAAGTTCATAGACCATTTCCTGCACAATATCAGGTCTGGCGGCGGGCTTGTCAATTTTATTAAGCACGACAATCGGTTTTAATCCTAAATCAAGTGATTTCTTCAAAACGAATTTTGTCTGCGGCATTGGACCTTCCTGCGCGTCAACTACTAAAAGCACGGAGTCAATAGACCGCAAAACTCGTTCAACTTCCGACCCAAAATCAGCATGGCCCGGCGTGTCCACGATATTTATTTTTGTGTCTTTATAATAGACAGAGGTATTTTTTGAATAAATCGTGATACCTCTTTCTTGTTCCAGCGTATCGCTGTCCATACTGTCTCCGGCTTCTGACATTCCCGTTTGTTGCATTAAGGCGTCGGTAAGGGTTGTCTTGCCATGATCTACATGGGCGATAATTGCGATGTTTCTTATTTCCATAAAATTCGTAAATTTAAAACCGCTCCTTCATAAAGCGGAATATTAGCTTTAAGTTAGATTTTGTTTATATAGTTATTTATACTATAAATTTGGAGGGAAGTCAAGGGTCTTGATATTTGCGTGAATGGTTTATTGTTGATAAAATGGAAGATATGAGAACGAGCTTGTAAAAAAAGTAATTATGAACCAGTTCTTGCAACGAAATTAAATTTTATCTAAATAAATAATTATGACAGCTAAACAAAAAATTAATACTGTCTTAGCTGGAGTAGTTGGAGAATATTTTGTTGCTGCAGAATTATCCAAAAAAGGATATATAGCATCAATAACGTTGAGAAATACAAAGGGTGTTGATATACTTTGTTCTAATCCTGAAGCTACTAAAACGATAGGAATTCAAGTAAAAACTAATAGCGATTCAAATAGAAGTTGGATTTTAAATAAAAAAGCAGAAGATTATTTTACAGACAAGCTGTTTTATGTTTTTGTTAATCTTAACATTAATGATAATGAAAAACATCCTGACTTTTCTATTGTTCCAAGTAAAATTGTTGCAAAATATTGCAAAGAAAGCCATTCAAATTGGTTGAATACTCCCGGTAAAAATGGACAGCAGCACAAAGATAGTTCCATGAGAAAATTTGATGATCCAAAAGAATATTATTTAAACCGCTGGAAACTTCTTAGATTATAATATATCAGTATGACTGAGTTAACAAAATTTATCAAAAAAGAAGCAAAAGAAAACGGTGAGACAGTTAAGACATACCCACTTGCATGTGGTGGAGCATCTGTAGAAGTTAAGTTGTATATCTTTTTTAAAAATGGAAAAGTCACAAGATCTATCAAATGGAGTCTTATGGAAAATCTTTTTGTTTCTAAAAATCAATGCAAGTTAACTTGTTATGATCTTGAAGAGACAATAGAGCAAATTTCATTCTGGCATAAAATGGGTAAGATTCCTGTGCTAGTTTAAATTTTCTTAACTTAAATCTTATATTTATAAATTCACAAACAAAACATAAACAATTATGAAAAAGAAAAATTCAATAATTTTGTTTAACAAAAAGCAAGTTCGTCGTCATTGGGACGAGGACAAAGAGCTTTGGTATTTTTCGGTTGTGGATATAATTGAAATTTTAACGGGCTCCACTATTCCGAAAAGATATTGGAGTGATTTAAAAAGCAAGCTGAGAAATGAAGGAAGTGAGGTGTACGAAAAAATCGTACAACTGAAATTTGTGGCTTCTGATGGAAAATATTATGCTACAGACTGTTTCTCTACAGAAAATTTATTGCGTGTAATTCAATCAATCCCCTCTCCAAAAGCGGAACCTTTAAAACTATGGCTCGCAAGAGTTGGGTATGAAAGAATAGAAGAAACTGAAGATCCGGAGCTTGCTTTTGAGAGGGCGATGAAAACTTATTTACAAAAAGGATATTCAAAAGAGTGGATCAATCAGCGTTTGAAAAGTATTGAAGTAAGAAAAGAACTGACAGACGAATGGCAGGCGAAAGGAATGAAAGAAGGTTTAGAATACGCTATTTTAACAGACGAAATCACAAAAGCTTGGGCCGACAAAAGCGTGAAAAATTATAAAAAACTCAAAGGACTGAAAAAAGAAAACTTGCGGGACAATATGACCAATTTGGAATTAGTTTTAAATATGCTGGCAGAAGCGTCAACAACAGAAATATCCAAAAAACAAAATCCGCGAGGATTGGAGAGAAATAAAAAGGTGGCTCGCAAAGGCGGTCGTGTGGCAAAGAAAGCAAGAGTGGAAATAGAAAAACAAACGGGTGAGAGCGTTGTCATTTCTAAAAACGCGAAGAAGTTGCGATTGAAAAAGAAAAATAATTAAGATAGCAAAGTTATTAACCAGAGAAACTTCAAAGCTTGAGCAAGAAAAAAACAAAATAAATATTATACTAAATGAAAACCCCAATCCAAAATTGCAAGAATATAAGCGATGAAGAACTTGTTAAAAAATCGCTACAAAACATTGATTATTTTGCTTGTATTTATGAGAGATATGAACAAAAGCTCATTCGTTATATTTTACGCATTTCTTCATTTTCTGTTGAAGAAGCGGAAGATATATTACAAGAGGCATTTATAAAAGCGTGGAGAAATCTTAATGAGTTCAATAAGGATCTGAAATTTTCCAGTTGGATCTATCGTATCGTTCGCAACACAACGATTACAGAATGGAAAAAAACTAAATCAAAAGGGCGGGATAAAAAGCAAGATATTGACGAAGAACTTTTTCGAAATATTCCGTCTTTGCTAAATACTGAGAAAGAGGCAGATCAAAAATTTGATAATAAAAATATTGGAAAGATCCTACAGTTGATGCCAGAAAAATATCGCGAGGTTTTGATCTTGAAATTTTTAGAAGAAAAAAATTATCAAGAAATTTCCGACATTTTAAAAAAACCAAACGGCACAATTGCCACGCTTATCAACCGCGCCAAGAAATCATTTTATGAGACAGCAAAGCAAGAAGATATTTCTTTTATAATATAAAAACTATCATGGAAAATTCTCAAAAATTATTAGAAAAAATTCAGAAACAGAAAATCTCGCAGAAATCTCGTCTGCAATTTACTCTCAAAAATGCTTTTTTTTGGAGTCTTTTTACTTTTTCAATAATTATCGGTGGATTATCGTTCTCTATTATTGTCTTTGCTTTCAGTCAAACAGATTTTGATCTTCTTTCAAATATACCTAATTCTAAAGTTGAATTATTTCTCGGGCTTTTACCATTTTTCTGGATATTTTCTTCTCTTGCGTTTTTGTTCGTTTCTATTTTTGGAATTCGCCATACAAAAACAGGCTACCGCCACTCCCCTTTTTTGGTTTTTGGCAGCAGTATTATCTTAAGTATTATTTTAGGAACTTCTTTATTTTTTATAGGTGGAGCGGAAAGAATGGAACAAATTTTTGCTGAAAATATTCCTATTTACGAAAGTCTTGAAGAAAGAAAAATTTCTCGCTGGTCTCTGCCAGAAAACGGATTTTTATCTGGAAGAATTATTGAAAAGGAAGAGACTATAATAATAATTGAAGATTGGAATGGCAAAAAATGGGAAGTCGACTTTAAGGGCGCTATCATCAAGGGAAGAGTGTTTTTGGAAAAAAATGAAAAAATAAAAATCGTCGGAAAAATATCTGAAAATGATATCTTTATCGCAAGGCAAATAGGTCCGTGGGAAAGGATAGGAAAAAGACTGGATATAAAATATTAAAAATAGAATTAGAAATCTTTTTGAAAGAAAATTTTTGGTTTGGAGTATTACTAAGTGGAAGTCGACAATCCACTTTTTATTTTTAATTTTAAAAAACTATGAAAAAATCAACAAAACTTTTTGGCGGAGTATTTGCTCTTGCGATCGTCGCAACCGCAATTGCGTCGCCATCACTCGATTATCGCGGAGATCCTTCTGCTGAAGGACCAGATTGTTCACCTGAAAGACACATAATAATGGAAGAAGCTTTCCAAAACAATAATTATGAAGCATGGAAAGAACTTATGAACGGCAAAGGGCGCGTCACTCAAGCTGTAAATGCTGACAATTTTGCTCAATTTGCCGAAGCTCATAAATTAGCGGAAGAAGGTAATCTTGAAGAAGCAAAAGCTATCAGAGCCGAACTCCGACTTGGACTGAAAGATGGTAGCGGAAGAAGTCAGGGGCAAAGGGAAAACGGCCAGGAAAAAGGATTTGAACGCGGAAATAGATCAGGACTAAAGGATGGTAACGGACAAAGAGGCAATGTAAGCGCTTACTCGCGCAATAACTAACTCTGCCAAACAAAAGAAGGTCTATTATATAAGATAGACCTTCTTTTAAAATAAATAGTTTTGAAAAATTTATTAACCAATATAATTAATTTTTATGAAAAAAGTTATAATAATCTGCATAGTATTTGTTTTTGCTTTATTGGGATATGTCTGGCAAAATAATAAACAAACTGAAAGTAATAATATCTCAAAAAAAGATGGGGTTTCCAGCTTTGAAAGACCTGAAGAAAAAGCGGATATTTCAGGGATTGTAAAAACCATTGTTGGCAATGAAGCTACGATTTTAAAAATTGAAAGGCCTGGAATATCTGAAAATGTGGACAATGGAAATGTTGATACCAAAAATGATGAAAGTGAAACAGAACAAGAATCCAGGCCTGACGGAGGCATGGGCATGGGTATGGGCATGGGCGGAGGCATGGGCGGACGGTTAAATACCGGAACAGAGGATGAAGAAAGTGCTGAAAGATTAGAAATGCTAAAAAGTATGAGCACGGGAGAAGAAAGAATTATTATTCCGGTTGGAATAAAAATGCTTAAAAGCGATGATGGAGAAGCAACTATAGCGACATTGGATAATATTACAAAAGATCAGATGCTTATGATTTGGATTGATAAAACTATTACAGACAAAAACATTGCGACCTTTGTGATGATTAAATAAAAAATTTGTATTTTATAATTTTATAAACTTTTAACTATACTACTATGAGTTCTATATTAGAAGAAAGCAAGAAATCCAGAAGTACTGGAAAATTCAAAATAACCAAAAAGAAAATAATAATTTTAATTAGTGTTCTTTTGATTTTGTCTTCTGCCTATTTTTATTTTAACAAAAAAGACACAAAAAAGACGACTGTCTCTCAAAAAGAATGGACAGTAAAAAATGATAATTTA
>DAOWHY010000007.1 GCA_030641185.1 Candidatus Moraniibacteriota bacterium
TATTTGCATACCTTCTTTTCTCCTTTCTGAGAGTCCAGAATGTATGTGAACTTATACAGAACGGGACGAATTGTCCTATTGTTAAATTGTTAAATTGTCATTATATCTCTAAATTTAATTTGGCAATTTGACAATATGGCAATTTGACAATAAAACCTCTATTTTATTAAATTAAACTTCCTTATTGAATATAAAGTACCAATTATAATCACAGTCATCATTAAAACTTTATCATTAAAAATTACAACATCAAAAAATCCATAAGCGCAAATCCAGATAAAATATACAAAAAACGATCCGGTAAACATTTTTAAATATTTATTTTCTAATTTAAAAAATAAATTGCGAGCAGTCTTTAAAATCTCTATTAAAATAAGCAGAAATACTATTAGTCCGAAAATGCCGATTTCAGAAGCGATGTCAAAATAAGTGCTATGCGCGGAAGATCCCATTTTAGAGGTGGAAATATTTTCTTCTAAAACTGTCGGGAAATTACCAAAGCCAACGCCAAGGAATGGATGCTCGCTAATTGAAACCAATGTTTCACGCCAGATTTGCAAACGCCCTTTATTTGATATTTCCGAAAAATCAGAGATTGAAAAAGCTCGTTCAAACATAGAAAATTTTTCTCTGTCTTCATCGCTTAGTTGAATATTGTTTTGATAAAGCTGTATTTCCTGATTTACTTTTAAAGTAAAACTGGAAATCGGCATTAAAATAAAAAATAATAAAATTGAACAGATTATTATTTTTGAAAAATAGTTGTTAGAACAAGAATTAAAGTTTTTTAAAAACGCTATTTGTTTAATTAAATTTCTATTTTTTATTTTTTTAATAAACCATTTAAAAAAAGGGAAAGAAAATAAACGCGCTTTTAAATTTAACTTACAAAGATTTTTAAATTCAACATGCGGATACGCAAATAAATAAATCGCCGCCATCAGCGCGAAAATTGATCCCACCCAAGCTCCACGCGATCCGGAAAAAAATACAGCCAAAAGAAAAAATATTAGCGCCAAAGATAAATATTTTTTTTCTTTTCCTGTATAATAAAAAATCAAAGATAAAACCGCTGGCATTGAAATTATAACAAGCATCGCAAACGAATGTGAATCAGGCAATAAAGAAAACATTCTCAAAGTCGCTGGCATAATCTCATAATAAGAAAACCAGGTATTGCTGTAACTTAATAAATTACTCAGATTTTGACCATAAAAAGCCACAATTATATTCTGCGCCCAAAACTGCCAGAAATCAAAAAGAGGAATAAAAAAGGTTAAAATAAATTGAAGATATCCAATAAAAACAAGCAAGCCCGTTGAGTAAAAAATAAATTTTATTATTTCTTTAAAATCATTTTTATTCTTTATACTAAAAGTCACAACCGGGAAAAGTAAAAATATGTTTAATAAAAATAATATTTTTTTCATTCCCACTCCGACATCTTGAGCCGAGATTAAAGAAAGCGCGGCGATAATGAAAAATAGTGTAGTTAATAAAAATAGTTTATAGCAATTGTCATCCTGAGCTTGTTTCAGGATCTTTCGTAAATTACCACCATTCCTGCCTATTCTCTTTATACTTTGTCTTACGAATTGAAAACAGGACAAGCCCTTATTGCCAATAGATTCTGAAACAAATTCAGAATGACAGATTTTCAAAAACAAAACTACGATTAAAATTCTCCAAATACTCATTGAATCAGAAAATTGATTTGGAGGCAGAGCGACGAAAAGAGGAATAGAAATAATAAACAATTTCAGCGCGTCTAATTTGTTTAATTTCAAAAAACTTATTGTTAACAATAACAAAATCAAATACGAAAACTCCTGCGGCGCGACTCTCATTGCCATCGCGAAAACAAGGATGAATTCTGAGAGGAGGATTGTTTTAAGAGGGGTTAGTGGAAATATTGACATAAATTGTTTAGTTTGTTATAAGTTATGTAGGCAGAAAGTTGAGATGAAAAGTCTTGGCTTAAAATTAGGAGGTAAATATCGTGAACTCGGAAATAAATGAGAATGAAGGATTGTTACCAGCAGTGGTAATCGTGGCTGTGTTTGGATTAGCACTTTTTACTATAGGTTTTTTAAAGGCAAGTGTAGCAGTGTTTTTGCTATACTTATTCTGGAGTGTTTACGCCACCAGAAAAATGGAGTTGACAGTATTTAAGAAGCTTGAATTAAAAACTTTGGTATTGGACATAATCACAACATCCATAGTAATTACTTCTTTAGCAGCCACTTCTTTCCTGTCAGTTTCAAACTTCATCCTCGCATTGTTGGGTGTTTTAATCCTAACGACAACAGGATTATCAACAATTATAATTTTAGACACCAGAGGCCAACCAGCCTCTGATTTTTTGTCGTTAGTTTAAGTCTCTGACTTGAACTTTTTATTTCTTAGTGTCTTGCCCACAAACAAAAAAAATTAAATTTTCCAAATCAGCTTTTAGAAATATATGGTTCAGGTCAGAGACACTGAACCAACAACATGGCAGAAACAATATCCTAATATCTAATATTCAATATTTTTTCCAATGTCTTTTCCGCGCATCTCTCCCAACTAAACCTCTTCAAATTCTCACTACCCAATTCAACCAATCTATTCTTATACCCCTCATCAGAAATTAATTTTTCTAAGCTATTATAAATCCCCTTAACATTATTATTTTTCACAAACTCAACCGAATCCCCCCCTACTTCAATCAAAGAACTATTATAACTTGTAATAACCGGTTTGCCAAAAAATTGCGCTTCAATTACTGGCAAACCAAATCCCTCATAATCAGACAGATAGATATTAATTTCACAAGAACTGTAAAAAGCAAAGAGCTCCTCCTCACTTACGAAATCCAAATTAATTATTGCGTTTCTGCCAAGATTATTATTGGCAGTTTTTATTTTGTTATTTATATCTACAAACGGATGCGTGTGATTTTTGCCTATAATTAGAAATTGATAATCTTTATATTTGTCAGCTATTTTTTCAAACGCTTCAATAATTTCCGGGATATGCCGCCGATTAAACATTGATCCGACAGATAAAATAAACTTATTTTTAATATTATATTTTTCTTTTAAAGCTTTTATTTTCCCTATATCACTTATTTTTATAAAATTATCATCCGGCGCCAAATGCGTCACTGTAATTTTGTCAGGATTAATTTTATAAAATTTTACAATTTCGCTCTTGCTATAACTTGAAACAGTAAAAATTAAATTGGCAGTCTTGGCTGAAAACTTGGAAAGTATTCTTAATATAATCTGGCTTTTAAAATCAAACCATTCCGGATGCGCTTCATAAGAGATGTCATGTAGAACAATGGAAGATTTTACTGGAGAATAAAGCGGTTTTAAATAAAAAGGAGAGAAAAAGAAATTAACTCTATCTTTTTTTAAATTATACGGCAATAGAAAATGCTGGAAGAAAAAGTTGCTAGAAAATTTAAATGGGTTTTTCAATAATTTTAGTTCAAAATTATCGCTCTTTAATAAATCGTCATCAGGAATTTTATCCTTAAAATAAAAAATAAACTGATGCTTTTTATTATTTTTCCAATATTTAAGTAGACCGGTCAAATATCTGCCAACACCGGTTTTATTATTTTCCAAACTTCTCGCATCAATTGCAATAATCATTTTAATATCCAATATTTAATATCCAATATTTATTACAATACTATTTTAAACAACTTCAGTCAAACAAAAACCTCTAATATAGTATAATTATTAGAGATTCTTGTAAAAAACATTATTCAAAATTATCTCACGGCGTCTTTTAAACTTTTACCAGCTTTAAATTTCGGCACATTCATTGCGGGAATTTGAATTTTCTGTTCTGGATGCTGAGGGTTAACTCCAGTCCTTGCTTCTCTTCTGTTTACAGAAAAAGTTCCAAATCCGGTAAAAGCAATTTTTCCGCCCTCTACCAAAGTTTTAGTGATTGTTTCTAAAGTAGCGTTTATAATTGCTTCAACATCTTTCTTGGAAGAATCTGTTTTAGCCGCTACGTCGTCTACAATTTCATCTTTTGTCATTATGTCCCACCCCCTTTCTTTATTAGTATTAAAGTTATTTATATTGTTATATTGCTAAATTGTTACATTGTTATATCATAACCGTCAAATTGCTATGCTATACATAACAATAGAACAATGTGACAATTTAACAATACAGTTAGATTATAGCAAATAGCTAAAATAAGGCAAATTTTATTTTACACCAAAATTTTTTCGCTTATTCGCTCTATCTTTTTTGCTTTTCCATTTTTATTATCTATTTCAATAACAACTGCGTTAACCATAACATTATTATCATCGCTTAGTTCATACTTAAAAGGAACTTGCGTTAGCATTTGGTCTATGACCACATCTTTTTTGCAACCAAGAATTGAATCCGCTGGTCCGACCATTCCAACATCTGAAATATAAGCGGTTCCATCATTTAATACTTCCTCATCAGCAGTTTGGATATGAGTGTGCGTTCCTAAAACGGCAGAAACTCTTGAATCCAAGTAAAAACCAAGCGCTCTTTTTTCACTTGTTGCTTCACAGTGAAAATCCACAATAGCCATATCAAAATTATTTCTATTATCTTCCAATATTTTATCAACTGCCCTGAATGGACAGTCGGGATATTTCTGAAAAAACACGCGACCGATCAAATTTATAATTAGAACTTTTTTTTCGCTAACTTCAACTATTTTATAACCTTTTTTAAGATCAAACATCGGAAGATTCGCTGGACAGAGAAAATTATATTCTCTGTCTTTTAATATTTCTATCGCCTGTTTCTTGTTATCCCAAACATGATCCCCGCAAGTTATAATATCAACTCCGCATTCAATTACTTCTTTTAAAGTATTTCCTGTTACTCCCTTGCCATGCGCCAAATTATCGCCATTAGCAATAATCAAATCAGCTTTATATCTTTCTTTATAAACTGGCAGGATTTTTTTAACGGCATTTCTCGCTGGTTTACCGACAAGATCACCAAAAAATAAAATGTTCATAATAGTTTATTAACTGCAAGACATAATCAATCTGTCATTGCGAGGAATGGAACGAAGCGATAGCGTAGTGGAATGACGAAGCAATCCCGTAACTAAGCAATTTACGCATAGTTACGGGATTGCTTCGTCGCCTTCTCGTTCGCTACGCTCGCTCAGGCTTCTCGCAATGACAGAAAACAAATATCCAATCTATCTCGCGTATTCCACTGCTCTCGTCTCCCGTATCACATGCACTTTAATTTCCCCGGGATAATTTAAACTTTCTTCAATTTGATCCGCTATTTTCCGAGAAAGTTTTAACGCGCCTAAATCATCTATTTTGTCTGGAGTTACCAAAACTCTTATCTCCCTGCCAGCCTGAATAGCATATGATTTTTCAACTTCTTCAAACTCATTAGCAATATCTTCTAATTCCTTCAAACGCTTTAGATAATTTTCCAGAGTATCTTTTCTTGCTCCAGGACGCGAAGCGGAAATTGCGTCCGCTACTTTAATTATAATCGCTTCTGTTGACTCAAATGGATAATCCTCATGATGCGACTGCATTGCTTTTATGATATCTTCAGACATTCCAAATTTCTTCAAAATGTTTCTGCCAATTTCAATATGGGTTCCTTGAATTTCATGATCAACCGCTTTTCCTATGTCATGTAATAAACCAGCTTTTTTCGCAATCGTAACATCAGCTCCAACTTCAGAGGCAATAGACGCTGATAAATGCGCAACTTCAAGCGAATGAATTAGCACATTCTGTCCATAACTCGTTCTGAATTTTAATCGCCCCAAAAGATGGACCAATTTTGGATTAAACTCAACAATACCAACATCAGAAATGGCTATCTTTCCAGCCTCTCTAATTTTTTCAACTATATCCTTTTTTATCTCCTCAACAACTTCTTCTATTCTAGCGGGATGAATTCTTCCGTCTGACATAAGCTTTTCAAGAGACAATTTCGCGACCTGTCTCCTGATTGGATCAAATCCAGAAATCATAATCGTCTGTGGCGTATCGTCTATTATAATTTCAACTCCGGTGAGATGTTCTAAAGATTTTATATTTCTCCCTTCTCTTCCAATAACCCTTCCTTTCATTTCATCGCTCGGCAGACTAACCGTTGAAGTAGTTGTTTCGGCCGTATGAGAACCAGAATATTTTTGAATGGACTGAACAATTATTTCATTAGCCCTCTTTTTCAATTCGTCAGCTCTTTCTTCTTTTAATTGCTTTATTCTTTTTGTTAATTCTTCTTTATTATCTTCTTCGGCTTTATTAATTATAATTTCTTTTGCCTCCTCCTTATTTGTATCAGCAATCTTTTCAAGTTTTTCAATTTGCTCTTTTTTAATAGTATCTACCTCTCCTTTGATTTTCATAATCTGGCTTCCCTTGTTCTGCAACACAACTTTTTGTTTTTCAAGTTCCTCAACTTTCCTGTCAAGAGTTTCTTCTTTTTTGTCTAGTCTCTGCTCGCTTCTTATTATTTGCCTGCTTTTCTCCGCTTCTTCTTGTTTAGCGTCTTCTAATGTTTTTACCGCCTTGTTTTTTGCCTCCAAAAGTATTTCCGCCGCCTCATTTTTCGTATCGGTAAATATCTTTTTTACTTTTGCTTCGGCTGATTCCACCTGTTTCTGCGCTAGAAACTGTCTACTAAAATACCCAGTAACAGCACCGGCACTAAAAGCAATCAGAATAGGAATCATAATTTCTATTATTTCCATTTTATCTTCTCCTAAATTTGATCGGCCAATATGCCAATGCCTAAATTTAAGAACTCTTTACAGAACTTCTATATATAATTTTAGGATTATAATTTCAAACCAGAATCTTTCTAATTTTTTAATTATTTTCTTTAATTATTTATTCTGCTTAATGGATTATAACTGACAAAACCAATAAAGCATCTTTTTAGAGTAAAAGCTTCAGCCCGATTCACAAAAAGATTTGGCAATTTAATGCCTGTAGATATTGATTTGTCAGTAAAAAATACCATAGAATTCAATAAGTTTAAGTTACTCGCAACAATTTTTACCAATCAAAAATTAACTAATAAAATTAAATATACTTATCTAAGTTTATTTAATAAAGTTATCTTAACAGGTATGTTTATAATTGTCAAAAAATAACACAACGCTGTCATTGCTTCGTCGCCTTCTCACTCGCTACGCTCATTCAGGCTCCTCGCAATGTAACAATTTATTCACTCATACCTCAACGCTTCAATCGGATTCAATTTTGCTGCTTTCTTCGCGGGATACCAGCCAAAAACAATCCCAAATCCCACAGCAACGATAAATGAAATAATTACTGCCTCAAGAGAAATGACAAATGGCCAGTCAAAATTATATGCTCTTACAGCAAGAGTTACAACAAGAGAAATAAAAATTCCAAAAATAATTCCGACTAATCCGCCAAAAAAAGAAATCAGAACCGCTTCTGTGACGAATTGATTTAAAATATCTTTCTGCCTGGCGCCCAACGCTTTTCGCAAACCAATTTCTCGCGTCCGTTCCGCGACAATAACAAGCATAATATTCATAATACCCACCCCGCCGACCACTAAAGAAATAGCTGCCAATAATCCCAAGAGTAAAGAAATAACGCTAGTAACAGTATTAACGATCTCAACTATTTGGTCCATTGACATCACTTCAAAATCATCTTTGCTGGGATCGCTAATATTATGCCGTTCACGAAGTAATTGTGAAATCTCCGCTTTCGCTTGCGCAAAATGTTGATCGTCTTCCATCACCATCGCAAACTCAACCAAGTGATCTATCCCAGTGATTAATTTCTGCGAGGTCTTTAAAGGAAGATAAACCAAATTATCATAATCAAATGTCATTATCATTCCTCTGTCTGCTACGACACCAATTACTTTGAAATTAATTTTTTTAATTTTTATCTGTTTGCCAATTGGATTTTCCTCGCCAAAAAATTTATCCGCAACCGCGCTGCCAATTACCGCGACTTTTGCCACTCCCCTTTCTTCTTCGTTTGTAAAATATCGTCCCTGCGCAACTTTTAATTGTCCGTCAACATTAGGATAATAGGCATCGCTGGCAATGAACATCACCTGTTTTTCCTTCTCCTGATAAGTAGCCCACTCCATCCCCGCCGCATAACCAGAAACTGCTTTAATATAAGGAAATCTTTTTTTATCCCGCACCGCTTCCACATCATCGTATTTAAGAGTGGTGATCACTGTTCCTTCCACCATTGACTGCAATGAAGCCCCATAATCGCTTCCCGGCACTTTAACGCTCACGCTCATCATATTCTCCCCAAAAACATTAATCTGATCAACGATTAGCACTCGTAGCCCCTGCCCCACCGAAACAATCACAATCACTGCCGCAACACCAATAACAATCCCCAGCATTGAAAGTGCCGTTCTGGTTTTGTTCGCTATGAGTCCAGTGATGGCGAGGGAGAGGGTTTTAGGAATTGTAATCTTGACAAATTTCATAGGTGTGGTATGATGGACCGTTATGATGGTTTAAGAAAGTTATAACTTATCTAAGTAAAATAGAAACATAGGAGGGAAAAGAATGTCAGAACAATATTATTGTATCGCCTACATGTCGTCCGTCGTAGACGGAATAAAACAATTTGAAATTGAATCAGGGCAATCTGGAAATATTATTTTCAGAAATGAAACTTCAACCTTGGCTCAACTTCAGCAAAAAGTCGCAGAGGTAGGCAAAGAAAATATCAGACTGCTTCGTGTTGTTGATTTCAACTTTGAAGTAACTGATATCAACATAGAAAAAGAATAAGAACAAAAGTTTTTAGCAGTTTTCTTTTAAAAATAAAAACTGTCTTTTTTTATTTCCCTCCATTTTCAAAAAGATACTTGATTCTCAGACTGGAGTTCAGATTTTAATCTGTAAATTTACAGGTTGAAACCTGAACTCCAGAATTTAAAATCTGGAGTTCACTCTTTAGAGTGTAAAGCAGAATCGCCTATAGTAAAATCAATAATCGGATATTTTTCAAAAACACTGCTCATCCATTCAACCCCCTTTTTCTCAAGCCAACAATTACAAGAAGAGAGGAGATAATCCTCCATTTTTTCAGCATAACAATGCTTAATAGAATTATGGTGAATATAATTAAACCTCATCCAGAAATCTTTTTCACTGCGAATACAAGTGTCCCAATAATTAAACCAGATTTTTCGTTTTCTTGCTTTTTCTATCCCATTTAATAGAAAAGCGCTTTTACCATTTATTGTTTTAATAAAACCAGAAATAGATTCTCCTTTTAAAACATCAAGTAGAAGATGATAATGATTATCAAGAATTGTCCAAGCATAAAAACCAATCTTAAATTTATTACCAGCTTCTATCAATATTTTTTTAAGAAGATTTTTCTTTTCTCTGGCATTGAAAAATCTATTTTTATCTACCGTCCTGGCAGTAATAAAATAAACTTTGTTATCAAAATAATGATGAGGCGGATAATGAGGTTTAAACATATTTCAAGCTTACGAAATAAACTTACAGACTAAAGTCTGAACTCCAGAATAATCATTCATGCCTCAACGCCTCTATCGCATTCAACTTCGCCGCTTTGTTCGCGGGATAAATTCCAAAAATAATACCAATTAGAACAGCGATAATGAAAGAAAGAATTACCGAAAAAGGCGTGATTACCAAGTCCCAATCATATCCCAAATATTGCGCCACTCCAGAAATTATTGCGGCAAAAATTGATCCGCCGATAATTCCGATCAAACCGCCGATAAAAGTTATTATTATTGACTCTGTTAAAAATTGCGTCAAGATATTTCCTTTATTAGCGCCCAGCGCTTTTCGCAAACCAATTTCCCTTGTCCTTTCTGTTACAGAAACAAGCATAATATTCATAATTCCAATTCCACCGACGATTAGAGATATTGCCGCAATCGCGCCAAGAAATAAATTTAAAGCATCTGTCACTGTGCCAATCATATCCAGCGCTTGATCCATACTGCGAACCGTAAAATCAATTTTTTTTGAATCTTTTATATTATGCCTCTGTTGTAAAAGCTTCCTGATTTCACTATTTACAAGAGACATATTTTTCTCATCGTCAACTTTGGCCCTGATTAGTCCAACATGATCAACTCCCAGCATTACCTTTTGCGCCGTTTTAACGGGAATAAAAACTTCTTTATCACGACTTGCTACTAATGACGCGCCTTTCTTTTGCATTACCCCTACGACAAGAAAACTTGTTTTATCTATTTTTATTCTTTTATTTAAAGGATTGTCTTCGCCAAATAAATCATCTTTGACTTCTGAGCCAAGCACAACTATTCTTGCAGTGCTTTCATCTTCCTCTGGAGAAATAAATCTACCGAGACTCACTTTATTATCTTCCACATCTACATATTGAGAAGTAACGCCAATAAAATTTATATTTTTAATTTTATCGCCAAAAGAAATATTCGCGTTGCCATTGGAATAAGGTGTTACGGCCTCAATGTGCGGAATTTCACCAATCGCTTTTGCGTCATCATAAGTTAGCGTTGTAATCACCGCTCCCATCATTGATGCCGGTGGCGCATCTTCCTCGCTCCCGCCCGGCATAACGCCAATTAAATTGGTTCCAAAAGAAGATATCTCATTAAAAATCAAACTCTGAGCCCCCGCGCCCACGGACATAATGGCAATTACCGATCCCACGCCAATGATCATTCCCAACATCGTCAAAAAAGACCGTACTTTGTTAGCGGCCAGGTTAGTAAGAGAGGATTTTATGGTTTGGAATATGTTCATAAAATAGTAGCGAGTATTAAGTAGCGAGTATTAAGCACGACGTCGTGCTTAATACTCGCTACTTAATACTTTCTACTTTTTAAACTCTCCATCTCTCGCCATTCTCTGCTTTTCAACAATCCTGTCTTCTGTTACCATTCCATCCTTAATATGAATTATTCTCTTCGCGCACTCGGCGGTGTATTCCTCATGAGTGACCATAATAATCGTCCGCCCCTCTTTGTTTAAACTCTGCAAAATTTCCATAATTTCCTCGCCGGAATGGCTGTCTAAATTTCCTGTCGGTTCATCAGCTAAAACTAATCTAGGATTATTGACAAGAGCGCGCACAATCGCCACTCTCTGCTGTTCGCCTCCAGAAAGCTGGTTAGGACGATGATTTAAACGATGCCCCAGCCCGACTCTTTTTAATAATTTCACGGCATTATCTTCCGCTTCTTTCAAATTGCAATTACGCAAATAAGTCGTCGGCAACATAACATTATCTAAAACAGATGTTCGTTGACGCAAATTATACGACTGGAAAATAAAACCGACTTTCTCGCTCCGAAATTCCGCCAGCTTATCATCGTCTAATTTGAGAGTGTCCTGCCCTTCAAAATAATATTCCCCGCTTGTCGGTGCGTCCAAAAATCCCAGAATATACATCAGCGTTGATTTCCCCGATCCCGAAGATCCCATAATCGCCACGAACTCGCCATTATTTATTTCAAAAGAAACCCCTTTCAAAACGCTGGTTACCACTTCGCCAGTCTGATAGTCTTTTTTTATATTTTTTAGGTTGATGAGAGTTGACATTTTATTATATTGCTACATTGTTAAATTGTTGTATTGTTGATTTGTTGGCTCCATACTCCTGTGTGGAGCCTTTTGTGATTTCAGGAAAAATTATACTAAGCAAGGTTGACATTTTTAATTTTTTGGATTAAAATTTTGATAGAAGTTATTTTAAAGGAGGACAAGCTATGCCAGATTGTAATTGCGATGGTAATTGTGGCGATGATTGTAATTGTCAAAACGAAGAAAAATCCTGCAAAACATGCGGAGGGACAGGACAAATTCCCAAAAAACAGGTCTACCTAAAATTAGGCAACAGACCGAAAGAAACAGAGAAATGTCCTGATTGCAAGGGCATAGGCAAAGCTTTATTTAAAAGTATTTGCCCTGGATATTTAGAAGAAGAGGAATGCGAAGATTGTAAGCACAGAACAGAACCAGTAGCGCTTCAGCTTAGATTTAAATCCGACGATCAAACATTTGGATATCTAACAGAAGCGTCTCTGAAAAATCTAATTCCCGAAAATGGCGAAACTATTGTTGGAACTTTTATTCCAAATTGTAAGTTCCGACAAATGATCGTTCGCAAAAACGAAGAAGATGTCGTAAAATTTCATCTTGTTCGTTACAGGGGACACACAATATTAAAATATTCGCAAGTGTTTTAATAACACAAAACAAATTGAGTAACTCACAAACATAAAACGAGTTGCCTGTTTTTTTTGGTTTTGAAGTTTGAACTTGGCAGATTTTTTAAATATGCTATGATTATACCATAAGAATCTCGGCTAGAAGTTTATACACTTCACATCGTGGCGGAGGTTTTTATTTTGCGTGTTTGTGTTTTATTACCTTGTGTTTTGTTTGGCTTTTGTGTTTTGAAATTTGTGCTTTTCAAACTTATCGGGCTGAAGCCCTCACTCCAATATTTTAATATCCAATATCCAATATTTATTCTTCAATAAAAGTAACCACATCCTCCCCACCAACCAATCCATTCAAAACTTCAATATTAATATCCCCCCTCAACCCCACTTCCACAAATACATCTCTCAAAACTTTATTTTCCAAAACCTGCACATATTTTTGTTCATTTTTTTCTTTCAGCGCTTGAAAAGGAATTATTATAGCATTATCTTTTTGCGCGGTGATAATATCAAGATTCGCGGTCATTCCCGGTTTAATTATGACCGAGTTGCCTGTAAAAATTGTAGTCGTCTTATAATAAATCACCCCGGAGATTTCTGTTTGGGCGGGATCTATTTCAATAATTGATCCCGTAAATTTTTTATCCGGACCCAAAGCGTCAAAAGTAATTTCCACTTCGTCGTCAATCTTAACTTTCGCGATATCAACTTCAGAAATATTAGCTTTAATTTCAAAATTCTCCGAAGCGATTATGGAAATGAAATTAACCGCTGAAGTTATTGTCTCTCCGACCTCGCCATTGATTTCCGTTATTATTCCGCTTTGCGGAGCGGTCAAAATTGAATCGCTAATTTGGCTTTCTATTAAGCTAACACTCGCCCGCGCTTCTTGAACCTGCGCCGTGTATAATGAAATTTCAGAATAACTTGGTTTTGCCGTTTTCAACGCCAATTGATCTTGCGCTTGTTTTAACGCTCCCTCGGCAGATTTAACGGAATTTTCTGCCGTATTTATTTTACTGTTTATTAAAGCCTGCGTTGCGGCTAATGATTCTTGAGATAAATTCAAAGCGCTCTCCGCGGAATTTACCGTTGCCTGCGCGCTATCTAAACTTGTCCGATTCGTAACTTTTTGAGTTGAGATATTTTGCTCGGCAGCAGTTAAGTTTGAAATCGCCGTATTCGTATTTGCCCTAGCGGTGGAAATGCTTAGTTTCAAGGCATCCAATTCCGTTTGAGAAAGATTGGAAGAAGTAATTGTCGCTCCAAGAACATCACTTGTATCGCTAAGAGTTGTCCGAACATCTTCTAACACTAATTTTAATTGCGTGAGAGCATCGTCAATATTATCGTCAGACGGACTTGGCTTGATACTATTCATATAATCTTTAGCGCTACTATAAGAATTACCGGCAATTATTTTGCTTTGAGATGAATTATTTAAATATTGAATATTCAAAACGCTTAGCGTATCTTGCGCATCTTCGTTATCTAAAACAGTACCGTTAGTATCTAATGAATTTGAAGCGGTCAATAAAGAAGAATTTATTGTATTCCACGCGTCATCGTAATCCTGATTTAAATTATTTTCGTTTGAAATTTGCGTATTCGCTAAACTTTGATTGGCGCTGTCAAGAGAAGTTTGCGCGCTATTCACGGATGCCTCCGCATTGGCAACATCTTTTACAGCGCTTGCTCGCGTGTCCGCTAAACTTTGCTCGGCATTACTTAAAGCAATCTGCGCATTGATAACTGCGGTTTCCGACACCCTGATATCTTCAATCGTCGCGCCTTCTAATAATTTATTAAGGTTCGCTTGAGCCGCGCTTAACCCAGCCTTAGATCTATTAAGTTGAGATTCTAACTGGACTGTGTCTAATTTGGCTAAAACTTCATCTTCCTGAACACTATCTCCGACTTTTACATTTATCTCTTTTATTCTTCCCGAATTTATAAAGCGCAAATCTAATTTCGTCTCCGCCTCAACAGCTCCTGTCGCGGAAACAGTTTGTAATATTTCTCCTCTCACAACTTCCGCTGTCGTATATTTTACATCTGGTTTTTTTGTAAAACTAAGAATCGCATAAACCGCAACTGCTAATATTAATGCTATAATTATAACTGTTCTTTTTCTCATAAGAATATTTATTTAATTTAAATTCAGAAATGTCATTGCGAGAAGCCTGAATGAGCGTAGCGAATGAAAAGGCGACGAAGCAATCCCATAACTATGCACAAAGAATTTAATCACGGGATTGCTTCATCATTCCGTTTCGCTATCGCTCAACTTCATTCCTCGCAATGACAGTATTATTCACAATTCTATTATTTATCCACCATTTCCTCTATATAAAACTACTTTAATTTTAGATTCCCACGCGCCATGTAAATTACATTCCGCCCTGGCGGTAATCAGAGAATCTTTTTTCAGAAAAACATTAAACTTTGCCTCAGATTTATTTGGCAGTTTTAAGTTACAACATTTAAAAACTTCTCCATTAATATAAATCCGAACACATCTAATATAATGTTCGTCTGTCATTGGATGATTAGCTTTTCCGACTTTCACTGTTATTTCAAATTCTTCGCCCTTTTTTACAAATTCCGGAATTATAATCCAAGGTAAATGTTTCTGCTCAAAACTCGTTAAGTTATCTGGATTTTTTGTTTTCTGAATTTTCATATTTTTGTTTTTATCTGTTTAAATCTATCTTAAGTATGCTCTATTTTTATGAATTTGACAAGGTTTATTACAAAAATAGAGACGAGGCAATGCCTCGTCTCTACCCCCAAACAAAAAAACACCCATCTAGTGTTTTCTGTTTTTGTAAAAAAGATTTTTGAGAAGAAAGGGGCTAATAAGTAGAATAAATTTTTTTATCCGGTTTCCTTACAATCCCCTTCCTTCGTTTTTTTGTCAGGTCAACATTGGTGGCTGATTATATGATCCGTTGTATACTTTAAGATATTTTTTGTGTGCCCATTCTGTTTCATCATACAATTCACAACAATATGGAGCACTTGGATCCATGATTTCTCCAATTATGTCTATTCCTGCCACTTTTTCTGCCATGTTTATTTTCCTCCTCATTCTATCTTCTGTGTCATAAAAAGTATCGTGAGACACAGAAAACTACTCCAACTCTATCATAAACCCACCCTCTTGTCAATATCAAAAAAATTTTATACAATAACAGTATTAACATATTCCTAAATACTCAATACTAAATACTAAATACTATTTTTATGAAATCAAGATGGGGCACACCCGCCTATAAAGGAAAGCCAAATCCATTGAAAGCAGCAAATAGGTTTATGCTGATTTTAATGATCATACTATTAATTGGATTCATTAAAGCAGGGATGAGAGAAGGATGGTTTGAGGAAATGTTAAATTCTGTTGGTTATTAGAAAATCTTATTGTCATTGCGAGGAGCCTGAACGAGTGTAACGAGTGAAAAGGCGCAATGACAATAATTTACTATTTACACAAAAAGACAGCGATATTTCAATCGCTGTTTTTTAAAATTAAAATCTACTTTTTCTCATCATCCTTTTTATCTTCATCTTTCACATCCTCAAACTCCCCTTCAACAGGACCTTTGTTATTTTCCTCTTTCTTTTCTTCTTTATCAGGAGAAGTTTGCTCTGCTTGCTGATACATTGCCGCGCCGATTTTTTGCGCTTCTAAAGATAACTCTTCTGACGCTTTTTTAATCGCTTCAATATCATCACCCTCTTTTACTTTCTTCAACACTTCAACTTTTTCAGTTATTGCTTTTTTGTCTTCTTCTTTGATTTTATCGCCCGCGTCCCGCAAAAGTTTTTCTGTTGTATAGACAAGAGTGTCCGCATTATTTTTAATCTCAATTTTTTCTTTCTTTTTTTTATCTTCTTCCGCATGCGTGTCAGCGTCTTTTTTCATCTTCTCAATTTCTTCTTCGGAAAGTCCGGAGGATGCTTCAATTCTGATAGATTGCTCTTTGCTCGTCGCCTTATCTTTCGCTTTCACATTTAAGATCCCATTTGCGTCAATATCAAAAGTCACTTCAACCTGCGGCACGCCTCGCGGAGATGGCGGAATGCCGTCCAACATAAATCTGCCTAAAGACTTATTATTCATTGCCATTTCCCTCTCTCCCTGCAAAACATTGATCTCTACAGATGGCTGATTATCAGCTGCTGTTGAAAATACTTGGGTTTTCGCCGCTGGAATTGTCGTATTTTTTTCGATCAATTTTGAAGAAATTCCGCCCATCGTTTCAATTCCCAAAGAAAGCGGCGTCACATCCAAAAGTAAAACATCTTTTACATCGCCGCCCATCACGCCTCCTTGAATTGCCGCGCCAGTGGCAACAACTTCATCAGGGTTAATTCCTTTGTGCGGTTCTTTGTTAAAGAATTTTTTCACCGTTTCTTGAACTATTGGCATTCTGGTCATCCCGCCAACCAGGACAACTTCATTAATATCGCTAACACTGAACTTCGCGTCTTCAAGCGCTTTTTTGCATGGCTCAAGAGTTCCTTGCACTAAATCATCAACCAACTCTTCAAGTTTTGCTCTGGTCATTTTCAAATTAAGATGCTTTGGTCCTGATTCGTCAACAGAAATAAACGGCTGATTTATTTCCGTTTCAACCGAAGAAGAAAGTTCATGCTTCGCTTTTTCCGCTGCCTCTTTTAATCTTTGCAGAGCCATTTGGTCTTTACTTAAATCAACGCCCTGCTCTTTTTTAAATTCTTCCGCAATCCAGTTCATAATTTTCTGATCAAAATCATCACCACCCAAATGAGTATCGCCATTCGTCGCCTTAACCTCAATCGTGTCATCTCCCACTTCCAAAACAGAAACATCAAAAGTTCCGCCGCCCAAATCATAAACAACTATTTTTTCATCTTTCTTCTTATTAAATCCATAAGCAAGCGCCGCCGCTGTCGGTTCGTTAATAATTCTTTTGACGTCAAATCCAGCGATTTTTCCAGCGTCTTTTGTTGCTTGTCTCTGCGAGTCGTTAAAATAAGCCGGCACGGTAATCACCGCTTCGGTTATTTTTTCACCCAATTTCTCTTCCGCGTCGCTTTTTAATTTCTGCAAGATCATCGCGGAAATTTCCTGCGGCGTATGTTCCTTATCTCCCATTTTTACCTTGACGCCTCCGTTTGCTTTCACAATTTTATACGGCACAAGTTTTATATCTTCTTGAATTTCTTTGTCTTCAAAACTTCTTCCAATTAATCTTTTTACCGAAAATACCGTGTTTTCCGGATTTGTGACAGATTGCCTTTTAGCCAGTAGTCCGACTAATCTTTCTCCAGTTTTGCTAATTGCGACAACTGAAGGAGTTGTTCTGTTTCCTTCTTTATTTTCTAAAATCTTTGGTTCTCCCGCTTCAACAATCGCCATCGCTGAATTGGTAGTTCCAAGATCAATTCCTAAAATTTTACTCATATATTTTTGTTATTAATTAATTGTTAAATTGTCATATTGTCAAATTGTCACAAGGCATTAATAATTTAAACTGACAATTTGACAATTTAGCAATTTGACAATCTATCACTTTTTGATTTCATCTGGTTTTTTTACTTTTTAACCGCGACTTTGATTGGAATTTCTTTCAGCTTCTTTTTTTCATCTTTCGGAATTGTAATTTTCAACACTCCATCTTTGCTTTCAGCTTGAGCTTTATCAGCTTTTACATGAGCCGGCAAGCTAATAGATCTGACAAAACTTCCCGATCTAATCTCTTTACAATAATAATCCTTTTCTTTGGTTTCTTTTTCTTTTTTTGTTTCACCTCTTATTGTTAAGATATCGTTTTCAACACTTACTTTAACATCTTTTGGATCAACTCCAGCCAATGAAACTTCAGCCACGACATCATTTTTTGTCTGATATACATCTACGGCGGGTTTTGATTTTCGCGAAAGTGCCGGGATTACCGGAAAAAAGTCTTCTTCTTCAAAAAGCCTGTCAATATCCCTAAACGGACTCCATTTTATAATATCCATATTTATCACCTCCTTTCTTTTTTAAAATATTCTTTTTATTGTTCTTCCGAATCTTCAAATCCTCCATAACACCCCATGCATCCGAAACAGCCCAACGACGCGGATTCATCTTTTTCAACTTCCGCCATTGCCACGCCACAGCAAATGGGAATTATATCGCTATCTTCTTTGGCTTTCTCAATATTCCCACAATTTTTCGCGCATTTGTAAATTTTGTTCATAATAATTTTGTTATTAATTATAATTGATTTGTCATTGCGAGGAGCTCCGCAGAGCGACGCGGCAATCCCGTAATTAAACTCTTTGTGCATAGTTACGGGATTGCTTCGTCATTGCACTACGCTATCGCTCCGCTTCATTTCTCGCAATGACAGCTTTAATTATTTCTTTCCCGCAATCCTAACTTTCCCCACCCTCACGACTTTCCCAAACATTTTATATCCTTTTTGAATTTCAGAAATTATTATCCCTTCCTCTTTGTCTGATTCTTCTTCCCCAACTGATTCAAATAAATTAGGATCAAATTTCTCTCCAACTGCTTTTATTTCTTCCACCCCAACTTCTTTCAAAAAATTATCAAACTGGTTTTTAATACAAACTATTCCTTTCGCCCAATCAGAATTTTCTAAATCTTTCGGCAAATGTTTTGTCGCCAATTCAAAATTATCTATCGTCGGCAAAAGTTTCACGATCATATCCTCGCTGGCGTATTTCCGAAACTCCTCCAAATACTTCTCCTGATCCCTCTTATAATTCACAAAATCCGCCTTCGCCCTCTGCCACCCCGCCAGATTTTCTTCGGATTGTTTTTTGTATTTTTCAAGTTCTTGTTTTAGATCTTTTTTTTGGGGATGAGACTTTTGGGATTTTTTTGGTTTGAGGGTTGACATATTTTTAAATTTGGATATAATTCAAAGTTAGTTAATCTGCTTTAAATTTAAATTAAACAGGTTCTATCGGGAGGCAAATTGCAATGAAAATAAAAAAGGCATCATTGACATTATTGTTACTTTTTGTAGCAGTAATGATTGGAGGATGTACAGAAACAGAAAGCAATGATGTAGTTGTAAACTATAATACAACTGAATCCTTTGCTATTATTAATGATGATAACATTATTAGTAGTACAATAATCGTAGAGGAAAATAAGAATCTAACTGTAACGGGAAAAGTAGTCGAAATAAACTTCAGGAGAACTGGCGATATAATCGTTTTTGAGGATGGCTGTATTCTTTCCGCATATCCAGCTAAAAGTTTTGTTTGGAAAATCGGAGAAGTGCATCAAATAAAAATGGAAAAGGTTTGGGGCGATAACTATATAAAGAGCGTAAAGATTACAGAGGTTAGTGATGAAAAATAACAATCACACCTCTTTTTTTTATTTCCAAATTTCAAGCTAAGATTTAAATTGATTAAAAAATCGCTGGTTCCATAGTCCCGTAGGGCTGTGGAACCTTAGTGCAAGATTTTATATTATCAATAAATCTGCGTAAAATAATAACGGTTTGCATTTGGGTGCCACAGCTCTGCGGAGACTATGGCACCCTCACTCTCTTTTTACCCACCCAACAACTTCTTTAAATAATCAATCAACGAAACATTCCTTGAATACTTCATCCTCTTCGGACCGATAATCGCCAGCAAACCTTCTTCACCGTTCTTCATACTGTATTTAGAAACAACCATACTGCAATTATCAGTATTACAAATCGGATTTTCCTCGCCGATATAAATTTCAATTTCTGATTTATTTTTTAATTCATCGGATAATTCATCCAAACTCTCATCAAGATAATCTATCACTTCCGCCATTTTAGAAACGCTGTCTAAATCACCGAATTCTGGCTGGGATAATAATTTCTGTATTCCCGATTTATAAAAATCATCGGAATCTATCACACCGCTTACCGCCAAATTCCCTGACATCGCGGACAAAAGTTTAGCTGTTGTCCTCGCCAGCATTTTATTTTGCGCTTTTAATTTTAAAAGTTCAATCTGCAAAGAATTTTGCTCTCTTTTAGTAAGCTCTTTTTCCTGCATCAAAACATCAACGAAATACCTGAATCCTTTGTCGGTTGGAATCCTGCCAGCGGAAATATGCGGCTGATACAAATATCCATTTTCTTCTAATTCCATCATTTCGCTTCTAATCGTCGCTGGACTCAGATCAAGATCATATTTCTCCGCCAATAAAGAAGAACTCACCGGAACCGCCGAGTCAACATATTCCCCAACAATCAAACTCAAAATTAATTCCTGTCGTTCCTGCATATTTATAAAATTCTACCCGGCTTTAGCCGAGGGTCCACGAGGTTTTAACCTCGCGAAATTTAACTCAATAAAATAATTCTTTTCTCGCGAGGTTAAAACCTCACAAACCGTGCACTAAAGTGCCGTAGAAAAAAATATAAATCATTCCATTAGCGCTCCCTCTCATAGAGTGCTAATTTTATTATAGAGGAAATAAAATACGCGTCAAGGGTGCTGGAAATATTGAATATTGGATATTAATTTTTAATATTTAATATTTAATATTTTTTATTTGTCAACATTCCAAACAAATTGTATAATAACAACATAAAAAACTTTCAACTTTATAAACTTTTTAACTTTACAACTAATCTATGCAACAAAAAATAAAAAATAAAAACA
>DAOWHY010000004.1 GCA_030641185.1 Candidatus Moraniibacteriota bacterium
AAGTGAAAAAATTTTCTTTAAGTCTGAAATGATAATGCCCGCCGCGCGGGACAAATTTTTTCGTCGCGATAGAAGCGTGGATATGTTTAATCCCTTCGGAATAAAGCGGGCTATCCGTTCCCCCCGGCGCCATATCACAATAACTCCCCCGCTCATCAGAAACGACTTTGTTTAAATATAGATTTAATCCCTTTATTGGCGTTGTAATTTGTTTAATGGTCATAAACTTAAATTTATTGTAGAGACGGGTCGCGACCCGTCCCTACACCCTAAATATAATTCGTAAATTCTTCATCCTTTTCTTTTATCCCTTCAATCCAATCAATATTATGCTGGTACCATTCAATTGTTTTTGGCATTGCTTCTTCGAAAGTATGCGACGGGACCCAGCCAAGTTCGTTACCGACTTTTCCAGCGCTGATTGAATAACGGCGATCATTGCCGGGACGATCGGGAACATAATTTATTAACGCTGTTGATTTACCTAATAAGTTTAAAATTAATTTGGCTATTTCAATGGTCGGCTTCTCGCTGTCAGCGGCAATATTATAAACTTCGCCGAATTTTCCCTTGTGTAAAATAACATCAATCGCTTCACAATGATCACGGACATAGATCCAATCGCGAACATGGCGGCCATCGCCATGAACCGGCAAAGATTTATTGCCAAGCGCGCGAAAAATAAAATGGGGAATTAATTTTTCCGGATGCTGATAAGGTCCGTAATTATTGGAACAATGCGTGACAATCACGGGAACTTTGTAAGTTTCATAATAAGCGCGGCACATTAAATCTCCACCCGCCTTCGCCGCCGCGTAAGGAACGTTAGGTAAAAATGGCGAGTCCTCAACAAATTGCCTATCTTCATCTAATTGAACCGTGCCATAAACTTCGTCAGTTGAAATCTGGACAAAACGGGGAATTTTGTAGTTTTTGACTATTTCTAAAAGCGTGTGCGTGCCGACGACATTGGAATGAATAAAATCCGCCGCCTTGCCATGCACGGAACGCCCGACTGCTGTTTCCGCGGCAAAATTGACAACGGCGCTAATTTCTTCTTTGGCGATTTCTTCCAGTTTTTCATAATCGACAATATCGCCTTTAATAAATTTATAATTAGGATTTTTTTCCGCCGCTCTCAAATTTTCAATATTCGCCGCGTAGGTCAAAACATCATAATTGATAATTTCATAATGGGGATATTTTTCCAGCAGATGATATATAAAATTACTGCCGATAAACCCCGCACCGCCGCAGACTAAAATTTTCTTTTTTTTCACCAATCCTTTTTGCGTAAAAATCAACTCTATCTCGTTTCTATCAACACCCAAAATCAACGCGATTTCATCAAGCGTTATCTTTTTCTCGCCATAAAGTTTCGCCAACAAACTTATCTTCTCCGCCAGCGCGCTGGATAGGCTCTTTTTTAGCTCGTTTTCTTCTTGCGAATTGCTTTGATTTTGTAGAAAATAATCTTGCATATGTAAATAGTATTAAGTATCAAGTAGCCAGTATTAAGCTTGATACTTAATACTTGCTACTAACTACTGTTTATTCAATATAGTGTCAAAGTTTAAAATTGTCAAATGGATAAAATGAGGATAAAAAAATGCCATATTTATAATATTTGGCATTTAAAGAAAAAGAATATTATCCACACGCTTTGTTTTTCATGACCGTCAATTACTTGGTTTTCTCATTATAAACAAATGTTTAATATTATTGGAATATGGCAAGTCAATAAAAACAAAATCAACGCTGTTGTCTTTCAGAAGGAAACAATTTCTCTATGTGTTTTTCTGTGTTTGGATATTTAGGAATAACATCTATCGCAGTCCATTTCGTTTCTTTAACAAAATCTATACTCCCAAGAACATAGATCAACTCTTCGCAAAATCTTACTTTTTCATTCATTTGTATTCCAGAAATTTTTTCTCCATTTGGTGCTATCGTTCCTTCGGGAAAATTAATCATACAAGTACAAAGTCCAGAAAATTTACCCACCACAATTTCTATATTTTTGTATTCATCAATATTTATAAAACGGTTTGTGTTAATACAAAATAAAATTGGAGGATCAAAATCATTATTTTTTGCAAATTCATCCAAATTGTTTAGGTGTGGAAAATGTAATAACACTTGTAAAGTATAATAGAGTTCTATTGTAGAAATAACAGCACCCATAGCAAAATGTTTATTTGGATAGGTCAAACCATGAATTGTGGGGTTTCTAACTCCTTTAGTAATAAGGCAATTATCAAAAATAGCTTCTGAAATTATTTTTTTATCAAAAAGAAAACCGAATTTTTCTTCGTCTGAAATATTTTTACCATAAATAAATTTATTTGGCGCACCTATCTTTTTGAGTGCTTGAAAAATTAAATAATCAACAAGCATTTTACTATGTACAACAGCATCAGAGAAATGCTCTTTTTCTATATCTTGAATAACATCTCCAACTTTACCGATCAATTTTCCAAATTTTCTAAATTCTTCTCTATTTATTTGAATATTTTGTTTACCATTCATAGTAGTTATTTTTTATTATTAAAACCGGTTTATAATATATATTTTTATAACTTCCGATATCTTGTGCTTCTTCCCATTCCCAGACGTTCAATTTTTTTAAGACGCAGAAGCTTATTAAGCGCTTGTCTGACAGTTGGCTGAGCAACTTTTGTTTTTTGAGAAATTTCAAGAGGAGTAGCGTCACTCACGCTTTGTAAACACTGCCACACTGCCAGTTGTTTTTTAGTGAGAAGCTTCTCTATATTTTCTTTTGACAATAATTCAACCGCCATTTGTGATTGTTTTAGGAAAATAGTGAAAAAGAAATCAAGCCACGGCGTGATATCTTCGCGTTTGGTGTTAATGGTTTTTTGACTTTTGCGAAGAGCGATATAATAATCCGATTTATTATCTTCAATCAATTTTTCATGAGAAACATAAGGTGCGTATAGATATTCCTCTTTTAATAAAAGAAGGTTCGTCAGAACGCGGGAAAAACGGCCATTACCATCTTGAAATGGATGGATTTTTAAAAATTCCACCAGAAAATTAGCAATCACAAGCAACGGATGGAATTCTTTTTCTTTAAACGCTTTTTTGGTCCACTCAACCAACTCTTGCATTTCCTTAGGAGTAAGATATGCCAGTGTCGTGTCAAAAAGAATGCCGATTGATTTGCCCTCCCTATCTATCAGATGCACTTTGTTTTCCTGTTTTTTATATTCACCCCGATGTCTTTTGTCTTTATCAACATACTTAAGCAACTCTTTGTGAGAATGCTTAATGGCACTTTCACTAAATTTAATGCTTTTCCAAGAGTTAAAAACATTTTGTAAAAGTTCATAATATCCCTTGACTTCCTGTCCGTCACGATCGGTAAATTTTTGAACAGCAACGCCACGCATCATTTTTTCAATATCTTCATCGGAAAGTTTAGCTCCTTCAATGCGAGTGGAAGCGCCAGTGGAAGTAACCAAAACAGATTGTTTAAGACGGCTCAAAATTTGAGGATTTAATCGCGCTCCGGCAACCCATTGTCCCTGTAATTTATCAATTTGCGATATCTTTAACCAAATATTATTGGGAACATTTTGAAGTCGCCGATCAAAAGTTTTGTTTTTTATCATAAATTTATCTGATACTTTAACTATGTTTGATTATATCAGATTATATCAATTGAGTCAAACAAAAACACCTCCGGACAAAAATGTCAAGGGGTGTTAATAAAACTTCTACTATAATTCTTGGAGAATTGCTATCCTGATTTTATTAATCATCCGTTCAAAATATAATTGATCACGGACAAAATCCCATAAGCCATGAGCGCGATGGTAAGTCCGAGAATGGCGGAAGAAAGAGCGCTTTTTGCTGACTTCATTTTCTCTTCATCGCCTATAGAAAACATATATTTAATTCCAGCAAAAACAATAAAAAACAAGGCGACCAATCCTATAAGAGAAAGGAGATATAAGGTAACAGCTATTACCGCATCCAATAAAGTGGAAATTTCACCTTCAAGAGGATTACACGGAATTCCAATGGCAGGCCCACAATTTTCCGCATAAACAGATAAGGCGTTTGCGACAAAAATTTGTACTGAGAACAAACAGAAACACGATAAAAATAGAATATTTTTTGAGAATGATTTTTTATTGTTTGTCATAATCATTGAACGTTTAATACTAAATACTGTATACAGCATACTAATTTTCCATCAATTTTTCAAACTCCTCTTTTTCAATCGTCTCAGCTTCCATAAGTTTGTTTGCTATTTTGTCCAATTTGTCTTTATTTTTATTTATTACTTCAATAGCCGTTTCTAAAGCGTTATTCATAAACCGTCCAACTTCATGATCAATATCAGCGGCGACCTGTTCACTATAGTTTCTCTGTTCATGTATCTCTTTCCCTAAAAACACCGTATCACTGTGCTGGCCAAAAACGATCGGACCAAGTTTTTCGCTCATTCCATATTTTGTAATTAATTCTCTCGCCAACACGCTTGCCTTGCTTAAATCACTGCTGGCTCCCGTCGTCAGGTCATTGAACACTATTTTTTCTGCCGCGTATCCGCCGAGAAGCATTGCTAAATTATCAACAAATTCTGATTTTGAGTGCAGATGCTTGTCTTCTGCCGGCAAATTTAAAGTATATCCCGCGGCGCGCCCTCTGGAAATAATTGAAATTTTATGAATCGGATCTGTGTTAGGCAAAAGATGCCCGAGTAACGCGTGTCCGGCTTCATGATAAGCGGCAATTTTCTTCTCCTTTTTAAGAAGCAGGTTACTTTTTCTTTCCGGTCCAAGCATTACTTTTTCCACCGATTCTAATACTTCTCTATTTTCTATAATTTTTTTGTTTCTTCTCGCGGCTAAAATAGCGGCCTCATTCAGAAGATTAAAAAGATCCGCGCCGGAAAATCCCGGGGTTCTTTCCGCGACTTTCCGCAAATCCACATCTTTTGACATCGGCTTGCCTTTGGCATGCACTTTTAAAATCGCTTCCCTGTCTTTTATGTCAGGCAGATCAATCATTACTCTTCTGTCAAATCTTCCCGGACGGAGCAGGGCGGGATCCAAAACATCAGGCCTGTTCGTAGCCGCGATGACGATTACGTTTGTTTCTGTGTCAAAACCATCCATTTCAACCAAGATTTGATTTAAAGTTTGTTCCCTTTCATCGTGCCCGCCGCCCAGACCGGCGCCGCGGTGACGTCCGACCGCGTCTATTTCGTCAATAAATAAAATACTCGGCGCATTTTTCTTGGCAGTTTTAAATAAATCTCTCACGCGGGAAGCGCCCACACCGACAAACATCTCAACAAATTCTGAACCAGAAATATTAAAAAACGGCACATTGGCTTCTCCGGCCACTGCCTTGGCCAATAATGTTTTTCCTGTTCCGGGAGGTCCGAGCAGAATAACTCCGCGAGGAATTCGCGCGCCAAGCTCCAAGAATTTTTTAGGACTTTTCAAAAACTCAACGATTTCCTGAAGCTCTTCTTTTGCTTCTATAACGCCAGCAACATCTTTGAACGTTGTCCTTTTTTTCTTCTCCCCGGGTTTTAAAAATCTGGCGGTGGATCTGCCGAATGTCATCGCCTGAATATTCGACTTTTGCGCCTGTCCCATCATCATCCATAAAAGAAAACCTATTAGTAAAAGTGGCAATAAGATCGGCAATAACGCGCGCGCCCAAATTTCAGCGCTAGATTCGCCTTTAATAGAAATATTTGCCTTGCTAATTTTTTCCTGCTCAACGCCATAATCTTCCCTTAGCAGTTTTTCCAGCGAAGAGCTAATATCTTTTCTGGATATTTCTTTAACGCCATCTGCCAGCTCAATTTCTATAGTATTATCTTTTTGTTTTACAATTATTTGTTTAACTCTTTCTTCGCTAATCCTGCCTGCCAGCTCACTTAATGTTATTTCTTTTGGTTTCTCTTCAGAAACGTCAAAAAGCGCAAAAACAGACGCGGTAAAAACAAAAAGTAAAACAATCATTAATAAATTTTTCACAAGATCTTTTTTGCCTGGTTTTTCGGAAGTTTCTTTCTTTTTTTTATTATTCTTGTTTTTCATAGATAAATATTGTTTTAAATTAATTATTATATAGGATGCATTTGAAGTAGATTATAAATGTAATTGAGGGTTCCATAGTCCCATTAGGGCTGTGGAACCCAGAATGCAAATCTTGCAAATGCGATGCCCCAGCTCTGCGAAGACTATGACACCGTCGACATATATTATAAATTTTATATCACTCCTATACCTCATAATATAATACAGAATTTCAGTTTTGTATAGGGGTAGCGTTTTTTGGCAAATAAAAAAGATGGAAATTTTGCCAAAAAGTTTTATGGCGTTCCATCTTATAACGCTAAAGATATTCGATCTGTTATCTCATATTTATCTTCTAATAATTTAACAAGATCATCGATTTCTTTAGAACTCTTCCCCTTTACTGTTATAAATAATTTGTAGTTCGTTCCCGCATCATACTTAATATCCTTTGCTATTTTCATTTTGTTGCCCGTGATTATGCTTTTTATTTCCTTTATTGATTTATCCGCACTACTTTCGTCACTGACATTAATAAGTATAACGAGCCTTGCTCCATTTATTTTTTTTCCGCCTTCGGTCATAATATTCTTAATATTGTTCAATTATCATTCCTCCTAATTTTTATTTTTATAAATTTAAAACAGCCCTATTCTTTAGGCTGCTTACTTCTAATCAAATTTACTTAAAAATTAAATCACAAGAAAATAGCCCAAAGCGAATAGAGCTAATAGTTGTAGACTTAATAATGTGTTATTCAAATTTCTTATAATTACATTTTCCATATTCATAGAATATCATATCAAATATACTTGTCAAATTTTTGTATTAATTTCTTCCATTCTTCCAGACTTAATTCCTGCGCGCGGGCGTTTAGATTTATTTCCGCTTTTTGTAAAATACTTTCGCTTTCTTTTTTATCAACATGCAAACCCACTGATAAATTATTGATCAATTTTTTTCGCTTAGAAGAAAAACCGATTTTGATAATTTTAAAAAGCTTTTTATAATATCCGTCGGAAAATTCTTTCTTGATGTTTTTAATTTTTAAAATTGCCGAATCAACTTTTGGCTTGGGATAAAATGATGACTTATCAACATAATTAATTATTTCAGGTTTGCCGTATATTTGCACGCTTAAAGCGAGAACGCTTAATTTTCCCGGCTTCGCGCATATCCTTTCCGCTACTTCTTTTTGGACAAGCAAAATAATCAATTCTGGCTGAATGCTATTTTCTAAAAATAATTTTATAACCGGCGAGGTTATATAATAAGGAATATTAGAAACTAATTTATATTTTTTGTTTTCAGAATATTTATGTATAATTTCATTTAAATTTATTTTTAGAATATCACCGTTGATGATTTTTAAAAATGAACCGCGGGCGACCTTCGCGAATGCCGCCTTCGGTTTATTTTTTTCTTTAATCAATTCCGCCATTTTTTTATCTTTTTCAATCGCCACAACCGTTCCGCATTTTTTAACGAGTTCATTTGTAAGCGTTCCCAGTCCCGGACCGACTTCTAAAGCAAGATCATTTTTATTTAATTCTGACGCTTGAATAATTTCAGCCAAAATTTTTTCATCAACCAAAAAATTCTGTCCCAAGCTTTTAAGGACTTTTAAATCTTTTTCCTTAAGTATTTTTTTAATTTCAGCTTCAGATAGCATAAAAGTAGTTTTTATATTGTCATTGCGAGAAGCCTGAGTGAGCGTAGCGAATGAAAAGGCGACGAAGCAATGACATTAATTTAAACCTCAACAACTTCATCCTCGTCCAAATAACTATATTCCTGCCTCTTAAATTCCGCTAAATCTTCCGGGATATCGGAAATAAAACGGGAAGACATATTTGCTTGTGTTGAACCGTAAATTTTTCTTGTTCTCGCGAAGATAAGATACGCTTTCTTTTTCGCTCTCGTGATTCCGACATAGCATAATCTTCTTTCCTCTTCCATTTCGGAAGGATCCTGAATGCTTCTGGAATGAGGAAGCAGTCCCTCTTCCATTCCAATTATAAAAACAGCGCTAAATTCAAGACCTTTTGCGGAATGAAGCGTCATCAAAGTTACCGCGTCTTGCGAGCTATTTAGATGATCTAAATCGGTTGCTAAGGCAATTTCTTCTAACAATATCGACAAACTTTTTTCCGCAGGAAAATTATCATATTTTTCTACAGCGCTAAAAAGCTCTTTTACATTTTCCCATCTTCTTTCCCCTTCTTCCGTGCCGTCTTTAATATATTTTTCGTAGTTAATATTTTTAATTAAAAGATCAAGCAGTTCAGAAATTTTAATTTCATTTATTTTGTTTTGGCAATTTTTGATAATCTTCGCGAAATTTTTTATTTTATTTACTTTCTCTTTCGTAATACTTTCACATTCCAAATTAGACAATGTCTCAATAATATTTTTATTGCTCTTTTCCATTTCTGTGATTACTTTTTTAAATGTTACCTGGCCGATATCTCTTTTTGGGATATTAACAACTCTTTCCAAACTTGCTCGGTCGTTTGGATTTTGAATAAGCCGCAAATAAGCAATAACGTCTTTTATTTCTTTTCTTAAGTAAAATTTTATACCACCGACAATTTTATATGGCAACTTGTATTTTAAAAACGCTTCTTCCACAGATCTTGATTGCGCGTTTGTACGGTATAAAATCGCGATGTCTTTCAAATTTATTTTTTCATCTTCAAACGATTTGTCATCCTGAGCTTGTCGAAGGACGTCATGGTTCGACTGGCTCATCATGACATTTTTTTTCGCAGTTAATTTAGCAATTTCAGCAACAATAAATTCCGCTTCTCCTTTTTCATCTGCCGCTTCATAAATAACAATTGGCTCGCCGACTTTCTTTTCGCTCCAAAGTTTTTTTTCCTTGCGATTAACATTGCGCGAAATTATTTGATAAGAAGCATCTAAAATTGTTTGCGTGGAGCGATAATTCTGTTCCAATAAAATTACTTCCGCTTCGGAATAGTTTTTTTCAAAGTCCAGAATGTTTCTGATATCCGCGCCGCGCCATTTATAAATGCTTTGCCAATCATCGCCGACGACGCACAAGTTCCGATGGACTTTACTCAACAAATCAACCAACCTATATTGCGCGTAATTCGTATCTTGATACTCATCAACCATAACATACTGGAATTTATTTTGATATTTTCGTAAAATTTCCGGCTTATCTAAAAATAATAAGATCGTCTGCATAATTAAATCGTCAAAATCCAAGGCGTTATTTTCTTTCAGTTTTTTTTGATATACATTATAAATAATACTGACTTGCTCTTCAAAATAACCATCGGCAATATTGCTAAAACTTTCCGCGTCTTTCAGTTCATTTTTAGCGTTTGAAATATGAGAGAGAACCGCCCTAAAATTAAACTGCTCCGAATTTATCTGCAATTCTTTCATAATTTTCTTAATCATTGAGCTCTGGTCGTCACCATCATAAATAACGAAGTTTTTCTTATAGCCAACTGCTTCCGCCTCTTGTCTTAAAATTCTAACGCAAATGTTATGGAAAGTGCCGATGACGGGGTATTGAGTATTTGGTATTGGGTATTCGGTATTGAAATTGTCTGCTGATTTTTCGTAGATATTTGGACTGTTTGCGTAGACCGTTTCTTTGAGCAACACGCCTACTCTTGTTTTCATTTCCTGAGCGGCTTTATTCGTAAAAGTTACAGCCAAAATATTGGTCGGATTTGTTTTTTTCTTGCCGATAATATAAGCAATGCGATGGGTTAAAACCTTAGTTTTTCCCGACCCCGGTCCTGCAATTATCAAAACAGGCCCGTCTGTCGCAATAACAGCTTTTCTCTGTCTTTCATTTAAATTTTCTAAAATATTTTCCATAAGAATATTATAGCACAAAAATCTTTTCTTGACTTTTTTTGATATTCTTTTAGGATATTAATATAAGCTGAATATTTAATTTAGCTTCCGTCCTTTAAACAATTAGGAGGAATTAAAATAATGAAAGAAGAAAATGAAAGAATAGCTAAACAAGAATCTTTTGTTCTGACGCGAGATATGATACCAATTGATATTGATAATTTTAAAAGAAATGGCGTTCATTTTACTTGCCCGCTACCGAAAGGATTTAAAGTTGCTTTGGAAAAAAAATGTCCAGATATCAAAGAAATAGGACGGGAAATAGTAGATCAGATCAATACTGAAGCTAAGCGCGTCATTCCACCATTTGAAAATATTTTTCTTGGTTATCATGGAAGAACAGATGAACAAAAAAAAGATCTTCTGAAACAATTTAAAATAGAAGAGATTTCAGTTGATTACAGGGGCGTATATGGAGTTCAAGCTGGTTTTGATGTTAATAGTGGTGACATACATTTAAGCTCCCACGATTTCCATTCGTTTATATGTGGATTGTCAGCGTTGGATCATATTTTTGAACCATCCGCCTCGTGGCAGTGTCATAATGTGGATTTTTACTGGCAGGCGCTTTTAACAAGAGAATTCTGCGTTAGGTATTTTAATTATCTGAACGGGCTTGTCTTTGGAAAAAAATTTAGCAGGCAAAAAAAATTGCTTGCAGTATAGATTGTTGATTTATTTTCAATGATCTTTTTTTATTTTCAAATTTGCCGTCGCTTATAAATTTTGATAAGATTTAAATATCTAATACAACAAGACAACAATGTTATCTTTAAATACACCAATTGAAAAACTTTTTCAAATCGGTCCGGCTTATGTGCAAAGACTTCATAAAGTGGGAATTAGAACGGCTAAAGATCTGCTTTTTTATTTTCCTTTTCGCTATGATGATTTTTCTGATGTGAAAAAAATAAGCGATGCCGAGGTTGGCGAAATTGTGAGTATCGTTGGCAAGATAATTGACATTCGAAATATTAAGACAAGAAAGAAAAGAATGAATTTGACGGAAGCGCTGATTGAAGATGACTCGGGAATGATTAAAGCGATTTGGTTTAACCAGCCGTTTTTAACTCGCAATTTAAGAATAAACGCCAATGTCAGTTTAAGCGGAAAAGTCGTTTACGCGCAAGAGGGTTTGCAGCTTTCCAATCCGGCTTATGAACTAATCGGAAAAAAACAAATTATTCACACTGGGAGATTTGTGCCTGTTTACCATGAAACGGAAGGACTTTCTTCAAAATGGCTGCGCGCTTATATTAAACCGCTTATCAAGTTGGCTAATGAGGTAGAAGAATATTTGCCGTATGAAATTATAAAACGACAGAAATTTTTTGGAATTTCAGAAGCGATTAGGCAAATTCATTTTCCCGCGGATGAAAATAAAGCGGAAACAGCTAAACGGCGTCTGGCTTTTGACGAGTTGTTTTTAATTCAGATTTATATGCTTACGCAGAAAAAGAAATGGCAAAAAAACAATGCGGTTAAAATAAAATTTAATAAAGAGCTTAAAAAAGAAATAAAAAATTTTGTCGACAGCTTGCCGTTCAAACTTACAAACGCGCAGAAAATTTCTTCCTGGAGCATTATAAAAGATTTAGAAAAAAATCAGCCGATGAATCGCCTTTTGGAAGGCGATGTTGGATCTGGAAAAACTCTTGTCGCTTTTATCTCCGCGCTGGCTATTATAAAGTCCGGCTACCAAGCTGCGCTTATGTCCCCGACAGAAATTTTAGCGCGCCAACATTTTGGAGAAGCGGTGAAGAGATTTAGTAACTGTCATTACGAGAAGACTGAGGAGCGTAGCGAACGAAAAGGCGACGAAGCAATCCCGTTACTAAATTCTTCGCGCGTAGCTTCGGGATTGCTTCGTCGTTCCACTCCTCGCAATGACAGTTCTATAATAATCGCTCTTCTGACAAGCAGCGAAAGTAAAATTTATGAAAATAATGAAGTAAAAAAAATAAGCAAAAATAAATTACTGGAGAAAATAAAAAATGGAGAAATAAACTTTTTAATCGGCACGCATTCCTTAATTCAGGAAAGGGTTATTTTCAAAAATTTAGCGCTCTCAATAGTTGACGAACAGCATCGTTTTGGGATTGATCAGCGCGCGAAAATACATAATAACATTTTGAATACCAAAGACGGATTAACAACCGTTCCGCACCTTCTTTCAATGACCGCTACTCCGATTCCAAGAACTTTAGCGCTTACCATTTATGGAGATCTGGATTTGTCTATTCTTGATGAAATGCCAAAAGGCAGGCAAAAAATAATTACAAAATTAGTCGCGCCGGCAAATCGTGAATTAGCGTATCAGTTTATTTACAATCAAATAAAAAAAGGCAGGCAAGTTTTTGTGATCTGTCCCTTGATCGAAGAATCGGATATTTTGGAAGTCAAATCCGCCACGCAGGAATACGAAAAATTAAGAACAAAAATTTATCCAAATTTAAACATCGGCCTTTTGCACGGAAAAATGAAGTCAAAAGAAAAAGAAGAAATTATGCAAAAATTTTCCGATAAAAAAATAGATATTTTAGTTTCAACTTCCGTTATTGAAGTTGGAATTGATGTTCCGAACGCAACCGCGATGGTTATTGAAGGCGCGGACAGATTCGGACTCGCTCAGCTCCATCAATTCAGGGGCAGGGTCGGACGAGGCGAACATCAATCATTTTGTTTCTTGTTTACTGATTCAACTTCTGTCAAAACAAGCAAGCGGCTGAAAGCGCTTATAAAAAGTTCAAACGGATTTGAACTCGCGGAACAGGATTTGAAAATCAGAGGCCCGGGAGAGCTCGTTGGCGTCCGCCAGTCCGGTTTGCCTGATTTGGCAATGGCATCGCTCTCTGATTTTGAATTAATAAAAAACGCCCGTTATGAAGCGGAGGAGATTATTAAAGAA
>DAOWHY010000018.1 GCA_030641185.1 Candidatus Moraniibacteriota bacterium
ATTCTATAGTTATTGTTCATTGAGATTTACTGGATTCCCGCCTCCGCGGGAATGACAAAAACGAGGAAATCCTAAATTTATTAAATTACAAATTAATTATTTTTCCTATTTTTACAATACCACAAACTTAAATTTTTCACAAATTTATTTTTTCAATAATTCCCCCTCCTAAAACTTCATCGCCTTTATAAAATACAATTGATTGTCCTGGCATAATAGCTCTTTGCGGTTTTGAAAATTTCACGATGTATTTATTATTAATTTTATTAACAACTGCTGAACATTCGTTCATTCTGTATCTTGACTTTGCTTTTATTTTGAGAGGCAACTTTGGAACATTTCCAGAAGTCCAGTTTACTTTTTTGGCAACTATTTCTTTGGAAAATAAGTTTTTGTTATTTCTATTATTGCTTACGATAAGCTGGTTTTTTCCGCGGTTCATTCTAATTACATAATACGGCCCGGTTCCGCCAATGCCAATATCTCTGCGCTGTCCGATCGTATATAAAGGCAATCCTTTATGTTCTCCTAAAATATTATTATTTTCATCAATAATATCGCCTGTTTTTAATTTTAAATACTTCTTCAAAAAATCACCGTAATATTTATCCTGAATAAAACAAATTTCCTGGCTTTCTTTTTGGAATCCACCATGGGATTTATCCTTTAGGGTTTCATTTTCACTGTAAATTTCCAACTTATATTTTCCAGCAATTTTTCTAACCTCATCTTTCGTATAATCCCCCAACGGAAATAAACATTGCTTTAATATCTTCTGGTTTAAGTTATACAAAAAATATGATTGGTCTTTATTTTTGTCTTGCGCTTTTAATAATTTAAATTCTACACTGTCATTGCGAGGAATGAAGTTGAGCGATAGCGAAACGGAATAACGAAGCAATCCCGTATTTAAGTTCTTAGTGCATAGTTGCGGGATTGCTTCGTCGCCCTGCGGGACTCCTCGCAATGACAGTGTAAAATTACGGGATTGCTTCATTTGTAATCGCACATAATGTCCCGTCGCAATATAATCCCCTCCCATTTCTAAAACTTTATTAAATAAAATCCCAAACTTAATCTCCCTATTACACTCCACGCACGGATTCGGCGTTCTCCCTTTTTCATACTCAGAAATAAAATAGTTAATTATTTTTTTCTTAAATTCTCTACTTAAATCCACAGCGCGAAATTTAATTCCTAATTTCCTCGCCACTGCCCGCGCGTTTTTTTCAGACTCATTATCTCCCGCAACTCCCAACCGCATAAAAACTCCTTCAACTTGATAGCCTTGGTTTTTTAATAAAACAGCGGCTACGGAAGAATCTACACCGCCAGAGAGGGCGACGATTGCTTTTTTAGATTCATAGATTGACATATTAGGAATTATAACTTATATTGTTAATACTGATCAATAAAGGAGGAATAGCTGATATGGGCGAATTAAATCCTTATGTTTATGATCCCGAAGTCGCAAGAAAACAAGCAATCTTGGGAGCAAAAATAAGAGCAAGGGAGAGAGAAGATAGAGAGCAAAAAGAAAATGGAAACTGTTCATGCTATATCTTTCCTGAATTCTAAAATACTATATTGAGAATATCACAAAATGATTTTCTCTTTTTTTATTTATAAAACCTCCTCAACACTCCATCTTTCTTAAACTTCCTCACATTCCTCTTTACCTCCTCATAAAACTCCGGGTAATGAATTCTGTTAATCCAGCGGAATTTATGAAACTGCCGATAAGGCTTTTTCTGATGATGCGCCAGCTCGTGCGCGATGACAGCAAGAATACTGCTGTATTTTTTCGGCTTTTTTAGTTTCTGTGTATAAATATCAACAACAACCAATTTTGATTTCAAATTAGTATAGCCGAGTTTATAATTTTTCACATAGCCATCACCCGCCCTGATTACTTTCGGTTTAAATGAAAAACCTTTCAGTTTTAAAACTCGACAAGCTTCTTGAAAAATTTGTTCACAGATTTGTTCGTGAGTTGACATAATTTTGAATTTTATTATTCTTCTACCCAGCTTTAGCTGAGGATCCGTGATGCTTTAGCATCAGCGTTCTTAAAACTCGTGAGGTTAAAACCTCAATGACCCTCGGCTAAAGCCGGGTAGAAAAATTCTATATTATTCTTCACCAAAATACCACCCCAAAACCTCCTTCACCACCGGCACTGCCGCCGCATGCCCTTCTCCTCCTCCTTCAACAATAACCGCAATCGCGA
The DNA here is from genome assembly GCA_030641185.1 of Candidatus Moraniibacteriota bacterium. GTDB lineage: Bacteria > Patescibacteriota > Minisyncoccia > JAHIHE01 > JAGLIN01 > JAGLIN01. The sequence goes on from DAOWHY010000018.1 coordinate 2,231, forward strand.
TTTCGGGATCGTCGTAAGGAGCGTAAGCGATATACCAGGCATGCGTTTTTTTGTTTGCCGCATATTGCGCGGTGCCTGTTTTTCCAGCGACTTTGATTGGTAAGCTGCTTAACGATACGCCTGAACCGTAAATAACATTTTCGCGCATTCCCTCTTGAATCCATTTTATATTTTCTAAATCTATAAAATTATCCCTGATTATTTCCGGTTTAATATCCTCAACCAAATCGCCGTTATCACTTATTATTTTATCAACGATTTGCGGCTGAAATAATTTTCCTCCGTTGGCAATCGCCGCGGTATAAGTGGCAACCTGTAGGGGAGTTGTTAAAATATCTCCCTGCCCAATAGAAACATGATAGGTATCTCCGATATACCATCTCTCATTTTTCACGCTCTCCTTCCATTCTTTGTCTGGAACAAGTCCGGGCTTTTCCGTGGGAATATCAATACCAAGCAAATTACCAAAGCCGAATAAATTAGAATATTTTTTTATTCTTTCAATCCCAAGACCTTCTATCTCGCCATAGCCTCCTCCAACTGTGTAAAAATAAACATTGCAAGATTGCGCAATCGCTTTTGTCAAATTAACTGGACCATGAGCTTTCCAGTCTAAAAATCTATATGAACCGACATATATTGCCTCACCGCCTATTATGATTCTATTTGGAGATATTATTTTTTCCTGTAAAGCCGCCGCTCCAATAAGGGGTTTTATAGTTGATCCTGGAGGATATTCCCCAGAAACCGCCCTGTTAAATAAAGGGTTAAGCTTATTATTTATTAATTTATTATATTCACTGTCGCTAATTCCACCAGCAAAAAGATTATTGTCATATGACGGAAAATTCACCAAAGCAAGGACTGCTCCATTTTTTGGATTTATAGCCATCGCGGCGGCGCCAGCTTCTGTTTTTATTTTAGCGGTAATTTTTTCCAACTCTTCATATATTTTCTTTTGAAGATCAAGATCAATATTAAGAACAAAATTATTTCCTGGTTGCGGATTTTCTTTTCTGATCAACTTTATCTCTCTACCAAAAGAGTCTACCTCCATTTCCCGCCAGCCGTATTTTCCGCGCAATTGTTTTTCGTAAAATAATTCCAAACCATTTTTTCCAATAATGTCATTTAATAAATAATTGGGATTTTTTTCTAGTTCATTTTCATCTATACGACCGTTATATCCAATGATATTAGAGAGATAATTTCCGTCAACGTAGTTTCTTACGGCGCTTCTTTCTAATTTTACCCCGTCTATTTTTTTTATTTCTTCGTCCATAATTAAAGCGTCATTTTTACTTATGTTTCCTAAAATTAAAAATGGCTGAAATGAAAGAGGATCTGCTTCATTTATTTTATTTTTAAGATCATTTTTATCAAATTTAATTATGTTAGAAAGCGCGGTTATTTTTTCCTCTGTTTTATCTTTGTTCTTAAAAAAATCAGATGGTACTATAGTCAGATCAAAAATCGGCACATTAAAAACAATTTGTTTTTGGTTCCTGTCATAAATTATTCCGCGCGATGATTTTATCGCAAAAGTTCTTGTATAATTTTTTTGAGAAATTTCAGAATAATATCTGCCTTTTATTATTTGCAAATATCCAGTTTGTAAAAAAAGTATCACTAAAATAACAAAAAATATTTTTTCAACTTTTTTTATATTTCCATTATCAAAAGAATCGTTTACTTTATTTTCCTCGTCCAATTTTGAATCTAATAAAATATCTTCCAATTCTATTAATTCTTTATTTTTCCAATTAATGGAATATTTATTCTTCATTTGTTTTTACAATATTTATTTTATAAGAAAGAATAAGTAGTAACGGGACTATTAAAAACGCCATATAAATTATATCAAATGCGGAAATAAAAAAAGGTGATTTGTAATTATTTATAATTTTGTTGAAGTCGCCTTTGTTTATTAAAACGAAGTAGGAAATATTATAAGATAAAACAGCAACACTGGAAATTAAAAATAGTCTTGCGGAAAACAATTCTTTAAGAAAACGACAACCAAAATAAGACGAAATAAAAATTGTTAGAAGGAAACTTACAAGCATTGGTCCGAAATAAATTCCTGAAAATATATCCAGCGCAAAACCACAGAAAAAAACAGCATAAAAAATATTCGCTGATCTATATAAAAACGATGCTGCTACCAACAGCATTAAAACTAAATTTGGACGAACTATGTCAAAAAACAATTGAGGAATAAAAGTCAATTGTAAAAAAAAGAAAAAGATCAAGAGCGGTATAAATGTATAATTGTTTATATTTTGTTTTAGCATTATGATAAAATTTAGTTTGTCATCCCAGAATTTTTTCTGAAGCGAAGCGTAAGAAAAAATGTCTGGGATCCAGTTAGTCTCACTTAATAAAAATTATACGATAAATATTGTTCATTGAGATTAACTGGATTCCCGCCTCCGCGGGAATGACAAAAATCTACTTACCATTCTTCTCCGCGACAAATACCCTTTCAATATAACTAAAATCTGCAGAAAGATCTATCTTCGCTTGTTTAAAAATTTCATTTGCCGATTCTTCTATTCTATAAATTTTTCCAATGATTAAACCTTTTGGTATTTCTTTCTCAAGACCGGAAGTGATGACTATATCATCTTCAAAAATTCGTTCATTTTGGTTTATCATTTCTAATTTAACTCCAGTAGCATAGCTTCCTCTTATTACACCGTTAGCGCGAGTTGTTTTCGTTATGGAATTAACAGCGCTTTCGGGATTTGTAATTAGCATAACTCGCGAAGAATTATCAAACACTTCGGTAATTTTTCCAATCAATGTCCCTCCCGAAATTGTAATGGCCAGATTTTCTTTCATGTCTTGTTTTTTTCCAAGATCAATAATTAGATACTCTCCATAATTATCAGAATTTCTTCCAATAACTTGTCCCGTTTTCCAATTAATACATTCTTCGTTTAAACATATATCATTGGAAAATTGCAACTGCTCTCTTAAAATTTCATTTTCTTTTTGTGTTTCTTTGAGAAGTGAATTTTCATAAATCAAATTGAGATTTTTTTCTTGTAGCTCAATATTTTTTTCTTTAAATTTATTTATATTTTTTATAGTATAAAAAAAACTGTTTATTTTATTAGATTGCATTTGGAATGTTTTTTGCGCAGGATTAATCGTATAAACCACAAAACCTTTTGCGCCATTTAAATAACCGCTTTTGTTAAAAAAAATCAGCAGCGCGGAAACTACCAACAAAAACAAGAACAATGTTATTTTTGAATTAAAATCCTTTATCATAGCTTTTTGGGTTGTAGCTTATTAGGTTGTAGATTGTTAGAAATTTTATAAGAAGCTAAAAAATTACAACTTAAAAAGCTAGGACGGCGCCTTTTCATCTTCCATAGAAACGAGCACTTCTTTCAATTTTTCGATATCTTCTAAAACAATGCCGGCTCCGCGCGCTACGGCAGTCAACGGATCGTCTGCTACTTTCACCGGCATCTTTGTTTGTTCGCTAACCAAACTATCAAGTCCGCGCAATAACGCCCCGCCTCCAACCAAAATTATTCCCCTGCTCATTATATCAGCAACAAGTTCTGGCGGAGTTTCTTCTATGGTAGCTTTTATATTATCAATTAGAATTTTTATAGATCTTGATAAAGCTGTTCTCGCCTGATCGTCGCTGATTGCAACTTCTTTCGGAAGTCCGGTTACTAAATCACGCCCGCGCATTACTGTTTCAACTTTCTCTTCCAGCGCGCAAGCCGATCCAATCGCTATTTTTATGTCTTCGGCCGTTTTTTCTCCGAGCAATAAATTAAAATTATCTCTGGAAAACTGGACTATGTTTTCATTGAGCTCGTCTCCAGCGGTTCTTAAGCTTCTACTCGCCACAATTCCACCCAAAGATATAACGGCAATTTCCGTGGTTCCCCCGCCAATATCAACAATCATATTTCCTGCTGCCTCTTGCACCGGTAATCGCACTCCAATTGCGGCTGCCATCGGTTCTTCAATAAGATATGCCTCGCGCGCGCCAGCGCTTATAGTGGCGTCGATCACGGCTTTTTTTTCAACTTCGGTAACGCTTGAAGGAACTCCGACCACGACTCTCGGACGAGGTAAGAACGCGAATGATTCTTTATGAACTTTTTCTATAAAATATCTAAGCATTTGCTCGGTTACTTCAAAATCAGAAATAACTCCGTCAACCAAAGGACGAGTGGCAACAATATGTCCAGGCGTTTTTCCAACCATTTTCTTTGCCTCTTTTCCAATAGCCAAAACACGGCCTGTTTTTTTGTTGATAGCAACTACGGACGGTTCGTTTATAATAATCCCCTTGCCTTTAACATAGACAAGCGTATTTGCTGTTCCAAGGTCTATTCCAATGTCATGGCTAAGATAGCCGAAGAGCTTATTTAACATAGCGAGTATTTAGTATCAAGTATTAAGTATTAAGCACGGACGATGCCGTCGCGCTTAATACTTACTGCTTGATACTTGCTACTAATTTTTTAATTTCTATTATTTCAAACCCTCTTCTGTTTCTTCTCTTGATCTCAACGCTATTTTCTGCCAAAGTTTTCTCGCTTACCACAATTCTCAATGGTATTCCAATCAAATCAGAATCTTTAAATTTCACTCCCGCCGACTCGTCACGGTCATCGTATAATACTTCAATCTTTTCTTTTTGTAAAGCATTATAAATCTTCTCAGCTTCTTTAATAACTGTTTCTTTATTTCCTAAATGCACCAAATGAACTTTATATGGCGCGATTGATTCCGGCCAGATAATGCCGTTTTGGTCATTGAATATTTCCACAATTGTTCCCATTAATCTTGTTAAACCCAATCCATAACAGCCCATTAAAACTAAACTTTCTTTACCTGTTTCGTCTAAGAATTTAAAATTAAAAGCTTCTGTAAATTTTGTTTTTAACTTAAATATATTTCCTGTTTCAATTGCTTTTTCTTCTTTTAGATTTTTATTTTTACACTGCGGACATTCTGGCTGATTATTTTCCACAATTTCTTTATTGATCGCAATCCCGCATTTTTCGCAAATATAAATTGTATCTTCTCCCGCAGAAGATAAAGTTTGGAATTCATGAGAGTATTTACTAAAATCTCCGCCGGAAGCGTAAGTCAAATAAGTTTTGTTTTTTATGCCGACTCTCTCAAAAATTTTAAAATAAGCATTTTTAACAACATCATAAAATTTATTTAAATCTTCTTCGCTCGTATGAAACGAATATAAATCTTTCATAGAAAATTCCCGTCCTCTTAAGATTCCGGATTTCGCTCTTTTCTCGCTTCTAAATTTAGTTTGAATTTGATAAACAAAAAATGGAAAATCTTTGTATGACTTTATATATTTTTTCGCAAGCGGCGTGACGACTTCTTCATGCGTCCAACCAAGACCGTATTCTTTATCAAAAAATGTCTTAACTTTCATCATCACATCTATATCCCATCTCCCTGTAATTTCCCAATCTTTTTTATTCTGAAGCGCCGGCATCAAAATCTCCTGTCCGCCAATCGCGTTTATCTCTTCTCTGATTATATTTTCAATTTTATTTAAAACCCTCAACCCCAACGGCAAATAGGTATAAACTCCCGCCATTGATTTATCCACAAACCCGCCCCGCAACAAAAGCTGAGCATTGATACTCGCCTCGTCTTTAGGAACTTCTTTAATTGTGTGGCCAAAAAGTTGTGATTGTCGCATCTTGACAGATTAATGATTATGTGATAGAGTGATAAGTCTTAGTTTTATCTTGTAATTTGGAGGGGATAAGATTAAGTTGAGGTGAATATAATGCCGGAAAATGATATAAAAAGAACAAAAGAAGAGATGATCAAGAGTATCCTCACTCCCAAAGAAATGCAGGAGAAAATAAAAGAGGATGATGGAAAAGAAAAGAAACGCTGGGAGGAGATAGCACTGTCCTATATGGAGAAGATGAGAACCCCTCAAAAAATAAATTCTGCGAAAGTAGAAATATTGGAGGGGACAGGAATGCAACTGCATATCTCAGCAGATGATATTCAAAACAAGTGCGCTTTAGGAAAGAGCCTTCTTCCAGAAGATCTAACAGGGGTGTTAGACGCAATGGTTGAGATAATAGGTGGTGCAGGACACAATGTTTCCCATAAGAATGGGGGGAACGGTGTAAAGATACTGGAGATTTGTCCACCAGTTCCTCACGCAAATAAGGTACTCGACTAAGAATTACTTTACCCAATGCTGTAAGTTCAAGGGATTAAACTTACAGCTTATTTTTTTATCTAAAATTTCTTGTTAGCTAAGATTTAAATTGATTAAAATAGAATTTTGTTTTAAATATTTCTTAAACCAAAACCTTTCCCTCCACAACAACAATCCTCTTCTCATGATTCTCTAATTTATCTCCCTGCCGACGATGAACAGCCATGTCCATTGTGTTATCACTTTCCAAGTCATCTAATCTTTTCAAAATTTGATCCTGCCCACTTAAAACACTATCAAACTTTTCATCCATCTCGTTTTTTAACTCATTTCTTAATCCACTAATTTCAATTTTCATCTCGCCTCTCAATCCGCCAATTTCGTTTTTCATTTCGCCTTTTAACCCGCTAATTTCGTTTTTCATTTCGCCTTTTAATTCCTCAAATCCCCTTTGCGTCATCTCTGCTAATTTATCTACTGTCCCAACCAATCCATTTACTGCGATAGATACTTCGTTAATATTTGTTTCTTTTTTCTTCTCCATATTTTTTGTTTTAAACGTTAAAATGCTTTTACCCAAACAACTCCATCACTTTTCCAATCAAATCAAACTTCATAACATCTTTAAAAGTCACAACTACCATTAGTCCCATCAAAAACATAAAACCGACATTATTCGCTTTTGCTTCCCATTGCTGATTTAACGGCGAACCTTTTATTTTTTCAATAAGAAGAAACACCATTCGTCCTCCATCTAAAGCCGGCAGGGGAAGAGCGTTGATAATTGCCAGATTGACACTGATTAAAGCTGTGAAATTCAAAACCGTTAAAAATCCCATTGCCGCCGCATCTCTTGTCATCACTGCAATTCCAAATGGACCAGAAACTTCCGCAACTGTTTTGCCTGTTGTGACGAGTCCCCAAATAATACTGGCGAAAGCCATAATTATAAATATTGTCAGTTGAATAGTGTATTCAAATCCTTGTTTTATCGCTCCCAAAAAAGAATAGGAAACAACCGCGGTTTGCGCGAGAGATATTCCCATTGCCCCTTCGTCCTCCGGATAATTTTCTCGCGGAATTATTTCTTTCGTAAGATTTTCATTTCCTCGCGTAATGCTTAAAACCATCGGCTCGCCAAGATTTTCTTGCGTGTAATTTTGCAAATCTTCAATACTGTTTATTTTTGTTTCATCCGCCCGGATAATTGTGTCGCCAATTTTTATTTCTGCCTTATCTGCCGGACTATCTTTGATTGTTCTCGAAACTTGGATTTTGACGTCCTTAACGCTTTTTGCGTTTTCTTCATCAATGACAATGCTTGCTTGTCCGGAATTTTCATCTGCTTTAATAATAGACAAATTC
>DAOWHY010000019.1 GCA_030641185.1 Candidatus Moraniibacteriota bacterium
TTTGATTTGCGTCCCATTTGCCATTTTCTTTCACAAATTTTGAAAAACATTTTTTGTCTCCCCTCTCATCTTCAACTTCTTTTGTGTCAACTCCTGCGCTTTCAGCGATTTCTTTTTGTTCTTCTGTAAGTTCAATCCACTCTTGATTCAAACACATCCAATTGCTTTTTTCTGCTTTATCACGCCCCAAACCATTTATTCTTTCTTTGCCATATTCCTGCTCAATAATTAATTTTTCATCTTCTATCCTCACCTCAACTCCTCCTTCACTTTCTTCTTCTATTTTTTCTTGTCTAATTATTGGTACTCCATGTTTTTCCAATGAAACTTTAAATTCTTCTAATAATTCCTCCCTTGTTTCTTTTTTTTCAGATTCCATTTTTGGAAAGTCTTCTACACTCATATTTTTATCTTAATAAATTAATTATAAATTCTTCTTCAATCTCATCTTTAACATTATAGTCGCTATTCCAAAAAATATCCAGATTAAAATAGCGTAAAAAAGCAAAACCATTTGAGGCGCCAATACAGTCAAAAGCATGCCAGCTAAAAATGGAGACAATGCTCCAAACAAACATCCGAATATAGAAAAAGTCGCAATTACTTCCGCTCTATGTTCATTTTCAATATTTTTTATTTCCAAGACTCCTTTTGAAGGACCGCTTATTGCTTCTCCTACGGCAAATAATGCGGCGAAAATCCAAAACATAATCAAATTCGTTGAAAACGCCATCACGGAAGACGCAATAGCCAATATCAGAAACGATGTTTTCATCCCTGTCATATATGATTTTTTGTCCACAAAAGTTCCCGCATATAAAAGAACAATCATCGCAACTACTCCCTGTGTGGCAAATACACTGCCCGTTATTACATTAGAATCAACAAAAGAAATAATTATTAGGGGATAAAGAATAATTTTAACATCCCAATTCATTTTAAAAGGAAACTCCAAAATCAAATGATACAATAAGTAGGGATTTGATAATATATATCTAACCCCAAAAAGATAATTATATTTCTTTTCTGATTTCTTGATCTCTTCTTTTTCTTTGCCAAAAAATTTCAAGGCGAGAAAAAATGGAATTAACAGAACAAGAAATTGCAAATAATAAGGCGCTCCTAAAAAATATCTGTCAGCAACAAACCCGCCAAGTATCGCTCCAAAACTGCCCGCGATTGACTGGGCCGAATATAAATATCCCAAGAGCTTTCCTTGATTTTTTTCTGTTGAAAGATGCTCCTGAAGATACGCAAATAAAAGCGGTCCCATCATCGCGCCAGCAAAACCAAAAATCATCTTGCCTCCCATATACTGCAAAATATTTGTGGAAGTCGCGTAAATCAAAGGATAAACGATTGCCAAAGCGGCTCCCGCAATTATAAATTTATTCTTTCCGTAAGTTCTGGAAAGCCGCGCAAAAATAAGAGCGAACAAAGACAAGCTCAAAGTCCCGAGAGTAAAAGTAAATCCCATCAGGACACTATTTTCAGTCAAGCTGGAAATAAATCTCTGCTCAATCGGTGCAATCAAACTCCCCGAAAAAACAACAGAAATAGACATTAAAAAAACAACAAGGTATTGTTTTTTGAGATTTTGAAAAAAAGAAGAAGTAGGCATTTATTTGTTAAAAAATTAACGGAAAAGTTTTTCCGCAAAATAGTCGGTAATTTCATTATAACAAAAATCGCCATAAGTGGCGATTTTTAAGAATCTACTTTTTTAAAATCTTTTTCTCACAAAAATTATGATGAAGTATATGTATGCGGTTCAGATTCGTTAACTTCCAACACTATGCGTCTTAATTTAGCAATTTCATCTATTTCATCAGAGTTTGCTTCTTGTTGGTCCACGCCTAAAGATTGAACATCTTTTTGAGACGAATTTATCCTTTCAAGTTCCTTGTAAATTATTTTAAAATTATTGGTTTTGTCCATACATTTTATATTATTATTTTTTTAGTTTTAGCTTCAATTTCTCGTCTTAATTCTGATAGATCATTTTCTGTTTGACAATTTTGACATTTATATTTATTATCTTTTGGAAATTCAACACAACCATTTTGTAACACCTGTTTTCTATCTAAATTGGCTTGAATCTTTGAATGTTTTTTACAATTACTACATTCAAAATCTATAATGACATTTGCTACATTTTTCGGATTTTGTTGTGGAACATTTTGAGCAACAAAACGATAAATTTGAGAATTTTGAGTCTCAAATACTTTGTACATTGTACTCGCAAAAGTCATTTGTAGAAGAGTATAATATCTTGTTATCGCCTCATCTAACTTTTGATTTTTAGTGTAATCCGTTATTTTTACTCTCATTTCTTCAAGGTCTTTTAATTTAATTGACCTTCCGTGCGTTTTCCAGTGTCCGTGATTACACAAATCCTTTGCTATTTTTTTAGCCCTTGTTTCTTTTTCTTCGATAGTCACTGGTTTTTGATTTTTTGAATGAATATCCCAATTTTTGAATTTATATTTAACAAGCCATTTTTTAACTAAATCCTCTGCAAATTCTAATGCATTCTCTGCATTTTTAATTTCACCCGGAGATATGCCTTGCAAAATAGGAATATACGCCTTATTTAAAACTCCAGTTTTTTCTATTTCTTTTTTAATTTTTTCTAACCCTTCTAAAAGCGCGTGAGCAGAAAAATGTTTTCCTTGCCAGTTTAATTGAGCATCTATTGGACCCAAGGCAGAAAGTTGCCCCATTAAAATTTCGTCGCCAGACATAGCAATAATCGTGCCTGCGCTTTTTGCCCATCCCGGTATTATAATTCCTACTTCATCATATTTATCATGGAGCAACCTCACAATATCCTCTGCAACTTCGCCAGAGCCTCCTGGCGTTTCAATAATTAAGTCTATTTTATTGCCACTAAGGTTTGATAGTTGATCACTAATGGGTAATAAATCTGCATAATTTATGGATATCGGATCAAGTTTTTGCAGTTCTTTGTTTAGTTTAGATTTTCTACTCCTCGCCCTTCAATCCCGTCATATCTTCATTCATAAATTCTTTTCGATACGCCCAATGCCTGTCCATCTGGGTGTTTTCTTCATACCATTTTTTATTTGCAATATAATCCATGGGCCAACCTTTGTCTTTCTATATTTGAATTACAAGTTCTCTTGCTTTTTTTAAACCTTCTTTTTTGGTATAGCCGTCCATTTTAATAAGATACGGTATAATTTTAGGATCCACTTTGCTTTGATATAAATAATCAACCACCCCTTCCTTCTTCATTTTCCCAGCTTCTGCTTCACCCTGAAGATAAGCCTTATCTTTAGGAAAATATCTTCCTCCTTCCTTGGGATCAAAGCCCCTGAATATTCTTCTACACACCGCTTTTATTTTTTTAATTGCCTTATCGTTAATTTCATCTTTGTTAATCCCTTCTTCTTCCAATTCTTTTTTATATAATCCAACCAGATAATCAAAAGTTTGAGGGAAATTTGCTCCATCTTTAACTTTTTTCATGCCTAAAACATAATAAGGATGAGAATCAACTTTAGAATCATCATATTTCTCCTCAAATATTTCTTCCTCTGCGTCTTTTTCGCCCATCTTAACAATTCCTTCTGAAAATGTTTCGTAATCAGACCCGAAGCTCATACCGCCGAATCCATTCCTTCTGTTATAAGTTTGTGTGATTATATGGATGAATTCATGGTTCATTAATTTGAAGAACTTAAGACCATCGGCTTCCTGGTTTCTTTTTTCAGGAACAAAAACAACAGGATGGTCATATTCTTTTGAAACAGCTCTTGGATCAATAGCTTTTACCTTAGATGTAATAATAACCTCCCATCCATCTTTGTCAAATCCCGCTTTTTTGATAAGCATTTCAAAATAATTTTTAAAATCCTCCGGTTCAAAAATGGCCGATTTGAGTTGCTTTTTAATTTTTTCTTTTTCAGGACTTTCTTTTTGTTCTTTTTTTTCATACACTTTTTCCGCAAATTTAACAAGTTCGTCGCTTATGTCGCCATACGCTTCGGTGGCATATATGAAAGCTGAATCAAAATCTTTTTCCTTCATGCTTTCCAACAACTTTATTTTGCTTTCGATGTCATGTATTAAAGTATTACAAATAGTTTTTAAGCTATCATTTTTCTCCTTTTCAATATCTTTTGAAATATCAATTAAAGCTTCTTTGTCTTCGTTTATTTTATTTAAATCCAATTTTTCTATTTCCGGATATTCAAAACTGGGACAATGTTCCGGATTATCTTTTCTTTTCTCTATAAACAAATCAAATTCTTCACTATAATCCCTTCCTTCTGCGCCTTGCGGTTCAAAAAACTCATAGGCATTTTGATATATTTTTCCTACATCGTTTATCCTCTCGGCATATTCAACCAACTTTTCTTTTGCTTCTTTGCGTTCTTGCGCATCAGGGTTTATTCCCATTTCCTCAATTATTGATTCTATTCCAGTTATTTTCTCTATATCATCTTTTCCTTCTTTTTGCGCTGGCATCTCATTTTTTACTGCTTCTGCAACAGCTTTAGTTTTAAACTTCTCAACCGCGCTTTCTATTTCCTTTTCCGCTTCAGCCTCTTTTATTTCATCAATAGTTTCTTCTATTGTCGATTCATTTTTTGATTCTTCAAATTTCATATTTAAAATTATTATTAAACTCTATTTTCCAAAAACCGCCTTCGTTTTTTTACTCGGATCCACCAAAAATCTCCCTAAACTCCTCCGGCCAATTATCACCGGAAACTCCAAATGGCTTCTGTCCGTCACGGACATTTTGGAAATTAATTTAATTCCTGATAGTTCTATATTCATTTTTATAAGCAAGCGATAAGAAACACCGTGGCTGGATTTGATAACCACCGTGTCAAAATCATCGCCCCATTTTTCTAGTTTGTCTTTTATTTTTTCATCCAGAATCTCTTTAGTCGCGTTATTTCCTATTTCTAAATCTTTAACGACTCCTTTAAATTCATCTATTACTTTCTCATAACCTAATTTTCTCGCCAGCTCCTCATCTATCGACGAACGGTCCGCCCCCGTATCTATTTTCGCCTTCAACTCTATTTCTTTTTTCTCTATTAATTCCCCGCCTTCTTTATTCTTAATTCCTAATTCATGATTCATAATTCCTATCTTAATCGTCTCAATAATTCCCAAAACTTGTTTTCCGGAAATATCCTCTATCTCTTCTTCCACTTCTCCGCCGAACAAATCCTGCGCGATTCTAATTCCATGCGCTTCATTTTTTACTTTTAATCCGTTTATTTTTTTTAATCTGTATTTGAGCGGCGATAAATTAGCGATCTGAATAGAAAGTCCCGCGTGGGCGTTTACTTCCAAAACTACTGGTCCGCGTTCGCTGTCAATCGCGATGTCAACTCCGACATATCCCAATTTTGAAATCTCCTGGCATTTAATCGCGATTTCTAAAATGTCCTTCCAGTAAGGAATTTTGACTCCGCTTAATTTGAATTTTGTGTCTGGCGTTTTTTCAATAAGCTGGTCGTGCATCACAGCATTAGTCGTCACGCCCGTAGCGACATCAACTCCTAATCCTATTCCGCCAAGATGTAAATTCGCCTTCCCTTCAGATTCTCTGGTCGGCAGACGAAGCATTGCCATGACGGGAACTTTATTATAGACAATCACTCTAATATCAGGAATTCCTTTGTAAGAATATGGCTTAAAAACTTTAAGAAGTTTAATTCTTTCTTCAAAAAAAGCGATGTCAGAAGTTCCAGAAAAAGAATAAAACCCTTCAAAGATATCCATAATATGATCTCTCAGATCTTTGATGGTAACTTTTTTACCTTCCGTAGAAACCCAGCTTAAATCTTTATTTTGACCAAAAATAACTTTTATTCCGCCGCCGCCCCGACCGTGATTCGGCTTTAAAACAAAACTTTTTGGCAAATCGCCCCACTTAAAAACTTCCAGTTCATGCCTATTTCTTATAATCCCAAAAACTTTAGGAACTGGAATTCCCGCCTTAAAAAGAGCCTCCTTGCTTTTTAATTTATTGTTAGCAAGGCGAATAGCGCCCTGAAGATTATTCGGTCTAATGTATGAAAGGTTTCGAGCATTCATTCCTAGAAGCCCTTTGCTATTTTTGATGAGAGTGAACATTACTCCATTGTTATACTAATTTGCTAAAATAATTCCATTATTTTTGTCATTCCTGCAGAGGCAGGAATCCAGTTTGTCTCAATAAATAATATTTATCGTATAATTTTATTAGATGAGACTAACTGGATCCCAGATATTTTTTTCTAAAACTTCGCTTTAGAAAAAAATTCTGGGATGACAAAATAATAGTAGCTTTATTATTTATCAACATTCTTGATAACTTTTCTAAATCTTAAATATTCGCTCAGACGAATGCCCGTCCATTTTCCTAAAAATATATTAACGACAAATAATAGTAAAATATATTCTGGATGACTCAAAACCAAATCTCTAAAAACATCCCAAATTATAAAATAATAGCCCGCTATAGAAATAGCAAGCGTTTCAACCGAAAGAAATGCCGCGGTTCTAAATCCTTTTTCAACTTGAGTGGAAATAAATTTTTCTATCAGAGTTATCAAGATAAGAATCGGCAAAATGGATGTTGAAGCAAGTCCCGTCTTTTGAAAATATCCGCCTAAAGCAAGTAGAACCAGAATTGCCAAACTAATTACTGTCAGAACAATCGCCATTCTTGGCATATATAACAAACGAAAGTTTTTTAAAATATATCTTACTGCCGTTCCGGTTAAAAAAATAACTATGAATATCGCCAGCCCATATTTAATCCCTATTGCCCAAAAGGCGAAAGTTAAAACGAGCGGAGTATAAATACCGAATGATTTAATCCCAATCAACTGCCGAAAAGCAGCAATCAAAGTTGCAATAAACGGCAAAGCGAGAATTAAATAAATTGTTTCTATGCTCACGCCTTGAGAAGCGATGAGTTGGATTATATTGGACATAAAAATAAGTTAAAAGTTATAAAGTTAAAAGTTTGTCGGAGTAAGGGCTTTAGCCCGAAAAGTTATTATCGGACTAAAGCCCTTACTCCAAAATAATTACTATTTACTATTTACCTTCTTCTCAAATTTAATACTACTCGCGCAACATATCGCTACCGCCAACGCGTCTGCGGCGTCGTCCGGCTTAGGCGCTTCATTTAAGCCTAAAATGGACTTAACCATCTGCTGAACCTGATTTTTATCCGCGCGTCCATATCCTACCACCGCTTGCTTGACCTGTAAAGGAGTATATTCATAGATGTCAAGCCCTGTTTTTTTGCCAATATTTTTGCCAACAAATAAAATAACCCCTCGCGCCTGTCCGACAGTAATAATTGTTTTCGCATTCTTAAAGAAAAACAATTCCTCCACCGCCATTGCCTGGGGTTTATATTTTTTTATTATTTTTTTCAGTTCCTCTCCTAAAAAATCCAGCCGATCCGACATTTTTAATTTCTTGTCTGTCAAAATACAACCGTAATCTACCGCCTTCAATTTGCCTTGCTTATTTTCTATCACGCCACAACCAGTTATCGCTGTTCCGGGATCAATGCCTAAAATAATCATAGAAATTTTTAATCTTATTTTTTTAATTCTATATCTATTATGACATAGATTAAATAAATTTGGTATTATTCCGGCAAATTTTTCCCTTCCAATTCTTTCCACAAAGAATCAAACGTAAATTTGAAAACGAGAAAGAGTTCTTTGTTTTCAATGATGATACCGCTTAGAGATTCTTTTAGAAATATCAAAGCTACTTTGTCGGCGTAAATATAGACAATCGTGTTAAGTTCAATTGTTTTCGGCATAAAACGGTATTCTCTAAAATAAATTTCTTTTTGTCGATAAGCTTTGATAATTTCAGGATGATGATCAGAGATAATATACGCCTTGGTGCCAAGCTGTCTTCGCCTCTGAACGACATTTTTCATAAAGCGTTTCAAGCCAAAAATATCATGAACTTTTCCAGGGGCAATAATCCAAGCATCTTGTTCTGATTCTACTAGATCATTGAAAATATTCCAAATCCCTTCTTTTCCCTCGTAATATTTGACCAAAGGCACTGTCGTGTCTTTTTTTCTTAACGCCTGGAATTTTGGCAGGGCTTCTTTTATTCTTTCTTCTTTTTCTCTTATTTTTTCTTTTTCTTCCTCAACCGCTTTTAATAACTTCTCTGGATTTTCTGCAATAAAGATCTGCTTCCCTTTTTTCTTGCTCAAAGAAACTAATCCCATTTCTTTTAATCTTTCCAAAACAACATAAGCAGTCGGCCTTTTTATATTTGCTTTTTTAGCTAACTCCGTAATTGACCCTTCTCCCAATTTTAAAGCAGCCAGATAAACATCCGTTTCTTTATCGGAGAAATTGAGTTGTTTGAGAATTTGACGCATAGCTTTTATTACTGTCGTAGTAGGAGCGGGTCGCGACCCGCCCCTACAATATCTATTTTCATTATACTCCCCTTCTCCAACTTTGTCAACAACCTCTGACAACAATCCATCATCAAATAATAGCTATCCATAGCTATTATTTAATAATACTAAATAAAACTAACTTTCTTTAACCTCCGACCATTGACATATTCCTTTTTGTATGCTACAATACCCAGTTCAAGATGAGAGAGTAAATTATTCATCTTGACCTCTGAATGTTTTCAGAGATGCACATTGAAAACTAAATTCTCCAGACCGCCGAGGTGGGTGTCTTGATTTCAAGACAATTAACTCGGCTGTCTGGAGCGAGATGGGAAATCCCTGTTGATGAAACTGTGAAGGATGGACTGAAAGGAATTAGGTGAAAGTTATGAATAACTATAATGATTATCTCTTCGCACTAGAAGAAGAGATGAAAAAATCTCCTTCCAGTTTGGAGAAAGCCGGAAATTTACTCGGCGGAATCTTTTTCTATGCAAAAGAGGAAGAGCTAAAGGTAGCTCTTCAAAAAGCAAAGGAAATATCCTGCCATGAAGGATGGCAGGAAGAAGAAAAAGAAAGAAGGCTTTACTATAAAGACCTTCTGGAGGATGTCCTTCCTTCTTTGATGAACGCGGATTCTGAAATCCGCGTGTCTGCCGCAGAAGTAGTGGCAGATGTTCTGCTGAAATCAGCAGAACTATGGAGAGCAGATCTCTCCATAGATCATCTTTACAGTTAAGGACACAGTCACGGACAAAGTTGAATCACGCACTCGGTTCAACTTTCGTCCCTTTTTTCCAGCTTATAATCACAAAGATTATTGGTTGAAAAAAGGAGGGAATAAAAAAGTTCTTTAAAAATTGAAAACTAAATTCTCCAGACCGCCGAGGCGAGTGTCTTAAATTTCTTACACTCTAAAGAGTGAACTCCAAAACTTACTTTTGGAGTTCAGGTTTTAACCCGTAAGATTTCAAGGCAACTAACTCGGCTGTCTGGAGCGAGATGGGATATTTTCATCTGCGGGCGAAGGATTGACTAAAAGAAAATAGGTGAAAATTATGAAATCTACTGAAGAAAATGAAATAGAATTGTTAGAAAGGTGGTTTTCGAAAACCAACGAGGAGAAAATTGGGATGATAAAGGAATTGCAAAATACAGCAATTTCCTTAACCATGTCCACTCCGAAAGAAAGGTTTATACTAGTGCCAACATTAAAAATTCTTTTCATGGCAATAGATGAAGAAGAGGGTGTGGAGGTTCGTGTTGCCTCCGCAATAGCAATAGCAGAAATCGTAAAGACGAACCCGATTAGAGTTGGTTCACTTTACTAGCAATATTTTATGGGCGATAACCGAACCCGCACTCGGTTCAACTTTCGTCCTTTTTTTTATTTTTAAAAACTTATTTCTATAAATACCACGAAAGAGCAAACTTAATTTTACAAGAATCAACCTTCATTTCTCCCTAGAAATTCTTAGTCAAAATCAAAGCTCTTTTGATTAGCAAAACATTTTTCATTTTAATTCAATTATTATTAAATATGTTTTAATTTTAATAGACTTATTATTAACTGTCTATTCCTCCAAATTACTAAAGACCTCCCCCACATCCTCCTGCTCATTCAATGCTTCAAATAATTTTTCTATCCGCGCGTTTATTTTTTCATCATCAATTTTGATAGTATTTTTTGCTTTCCACTCAAAACCAGTTTCGCTTATTTTTATATTATTTTTTTCCAGATTTTCTTTTGCCTTATATAGGTCTTCAGGTTTAGTATAAACTACCGCAACATCATCAATCAACTTAAAATCATCAGCTCCTGAATCTATAATAAGCATCTCTAAATTATCATCGCTAATACTTAGATCTTTTTTATCAACTTCTAAATATCCAAATTGCTCAAACATCCATTTAACACTTCCGACCTCTCCCAGCCTTCCACCTCCCATAGAAAGAATGTGTTTTATTTCCGCCACGGTTCTGTTGGTATTATCGGTTGTTCCTTCAATTATCAGAGCAACTCCTTCCGGGCCATATGCTTCATACAGAACTTCTTCTATCGCCCCGCCTTCCAGCTCGCCTGTTCCTTTTTTTATCGCTTTTTCAATATTATCTAAAGGCATATTTGCTTGCTTTGCTTTTTCAACGGCAAGTTTAAGAGCAGGATTCATACTTGCGTCCCCGCCTCCACTCTTTGCTGTAAGTGTTACCATTTTAGAAAGCTGTGAAAAAATCTTTCCCTTCTTCACATCAGCAACACCTTTCTGTCTTTTAATTTTTGACCATTTTGAATGTCCAGACATAAATTTAAATTAATTCTAACAAAAAAAGAGTATCATTTAATAACACTCTATCTTATTTAAGTATAGTAAAAAGGAAGTGCTTGGTCAATTATTTTTTAATTGAAACAATCAAACTGACAAATATCAAAAACCAAAAGACGACATTCTGAAATGTCGTCTTTGTTCTTATTTAATATTTTATAGAATACTATTTTTACGCCATAAATTATTTTCTAATCTTTATCTTTCTATAAAGATACCAAACAATCCCGCCGAAAGCCCAGGCTGTAATTAGACAAACTGCCAGCCAGCCAACGATAGGAACTATCCATAAGACTACCAATACCAGATACCCTAAAATAAAATTCACCCATGGAAATTTCTCTGTAAGTTCTCTTTCTTTAAGCCTCTTGTTGATAAAATGTCCCACAGCAATCGCAGCGACAATTTTTGAAACCATTAAAGCAATTATAAAACCAAACAAAATAACAATCATAAGCGGCCACCCCACGAGAGAAACTAAAAGAATTATCAGAGAAACCGGGATTAAAATCATAGCGATAATTCCCATCGCTAAATTTTTCCATGGCTCTCTCTCCATAGAATCAAAAATATTTTTTCCGTTTCTATAGAAAAATCTGTATAAGATAAGTCCTAAAATTAAAAGTCCTAAAAATTTTAATAACTCAAATCCAAAAAGAAATCCCAGGAAACCTTTCCTTTCCTCTTCCTTAACTGGCAAAGGCTTTCTTATAATTTCGCCCGCCACAACATTTTCGTTAACAGAAACCTCATTGTCGCTGTGATAAACTAAATTCCCGCCAATTTTTACATCCGGCCTAATTGAAATTTCTTCAGCCCAAATTTCCACATCCCCATCCGTGTCACCAGCCAGAAGAACGCGCCCTCCCGCCGCTTTAACATCGCCCTTGGTATCTCCCCTTATTTCAATATTCCCTCCCGCGATATACACGCTTCCATTAATAACACTGTTCTTTTCTATCGTTATATTTCCTCCCGCCGCTGTAACATTTTTAGGAACATTTCCCTCTATTGAAATATTTCCGCCAGCCACCCTTACACTTCCTTCTTTCTCCCCGCTTATTTTGATTTCCCCGCCCGCCGCTAAAATATCTCCAGAAGATTTTCCGTAAAAATTCAACATTCCACCCGCGATCATCACATCGCCATTGACAGTTCCTGCCACATCAACGACTCCCGCGGCGCCAAGATAGTCTCCGTTTACTGTTTCACTTTCAGGCAAAAATATTTCCTCTTCTTCAAAATCAGTTTTTCCAGAAGCAAAAATCATGCCTGTGCCAATAAAAAGAAAAATCGCCATAACTAAAGCAATTTTTGTTGTTGTTTTCTTCATATATTTAGCTTAATTATTAGCATCTATCTTTAAAATAGTCCTATTTGAAAATTAAGCAAGTTTTTTATCCACAGTCTTTTTTTACATAATTTATATTACTTAAACTCTACTTCATCCCCCACTTCCACCCCTGTCCCTTCTATCAACCCACCATTTATTTCCAAAATATACAAAGCTTTTTTCTCTGGTCCGAAAGTTTCGCATTGTTCGGTTTTGCACGGTTGAGCATTTTCTTTTATAAAAATAATTTCATTATCCTTATTAAACCAAATTATATCTAAAGGAATTAAAGTATTTTTCATCCAAGAATTATAAATACCTTCTTTTTCAAAAGTAAAAAGCATTCCACTGGACGGATTTAAATATTTTCTGTTCATTAGTCCAATTCTTTTTTCCTCTGGCGTATTCGCAATTTCAACATCAAAACATTTATTTTTAAAACACACTTTAGAAATATTATTTTCTGTTTTTTTATTATTTTGTAACCTACTATTATTTTGCGCGCAAAGAAAAAGAAAGCCTGCTATCAAAAGCACAACTATGCCCAAAATAATATTTAATTTACTTATTGTTTTAAACATTAGCTCTAAATTGTTATATTGCTACATTGTTATATTGCTCCCACGACTTGTTCTTATGCTATGCATAACAATTTGACAATTTTTTGAGAAATCTCAATAAAATAAAACCCTTAAATAAACTGCCCCGACAAATCTATTTTCTTATTCTAACCTCATACTCAATTTGCTCTATTTTCCTTAAATTATTTTTCGCCTGATCATACTTAGTCCGTAAATAGCCAGTCATATCAAACTCTACCAGTTCTGCCATAATTTCATTGATGATTTTTTTCATTCTGCCTACCTCGCCAAGATTGCCCGTCGTCGCTTGATTGATCGCTTGGCGAACCAGCTCGCCGGTCAAATCGCAAAGACCGCCCAAATAACTTCCTATATCTAAATTAATTTCTTTAATTTTATCAACCTTTTCTCCCGCCATTACAAAGTAAAACATTTTTGCCTCCACATATTCCTCTGCTCCCGCCCGATAAGACCCTTCTTTGGAAATTCGCTTATGTCCAAAATCTTTTTCCAATTTCTGCAAAGTTTTTTCTATCTCAGTTAATTCTCCTTTTGCCTTTTTTAAATCGCCGCGATGCAGAGAAAAAATTGTTCTCTTTGAGCTATGCAAAACAGTATCAGCTAATCTGATAATCTGCCTTCTTTCTTTTTCTCCTTTATCGTAATCTTCTTTTAATTTTTGGATGAATTTTTTGTTGATCATATCTTTTAATCTTTTAAAAATTAATTTTAGTTATCTTAAACGCTTCAATCAAGATCAAAATCTTTGTCTAAAAGAATTTCCTCAATAACCCGCCATTCGCTATCTAACACCTTGTCGTGTTTTTCAAGCAATAATGACTTAAGCAAAAGTTTTACTTCTTTCTGAGTTATTTGCGTTCCGACTTTTGACTTGAGTTCTTCCATCTTTTCTTCAAACGCCTCCACGGCATATCTTATTTTTTCAGTCCGAACATTCGGTAATTTTCCTTCGTCCTTAGCGTTAATCAAAGCGTCCTTAATCAAATTAACTTTGATATATCCTCCTGACTTGTATAGTTTGTTTGTCATAGTTTTTTTGGTTAAAATTTAAATTGATTATTTAATATTTAATTCTCACTCAATTTACTTTTTATTTTTAACTATCCTAATTCTCCCCCAATCAACCAAAATCAAAAAGCCTATTATGATTATTATACCATAGAAAATAAAATCGCCCTTATTATTTTCTTCTTCAATATTTTCCTGGACAGTTGAGATATCAGCCGCTTGCGCCGCTCCGGTTACTCTGCTCAATTTTACATCTCCCTGAAACCTCGGTAAAATTCTGTATCCCGAAGAAGTTTGGCTTACTTGTCCGGTAATTACCATCCAGTCGCCTTTTTTTATTTTCGGTTTAATAATTCCTGTTTGCGGTTTTATATAGATTTTTACTTCTCCATTTCCATCATCAAGATAAAATACATCGTTTTTTGTTCGCGCAACTTTTCCTTCAACAGTTATCAGACATCCTTCAAATGCCTCATTTATATTGCCCGTTGAAATGATTTTTGACTCAACTAAGTTATCGCTGTTTATAATTTTCACATCCTCACTTTTATCAATCAAAATTCTCTTTTCTCCTCCTATTTCCGAAATCTTGCCGATTATTTCAATTTCATCGCCAACATTTAAATTTGGAATTTCATCCTCGTAGCTATAAACCTGAATTCCGCTTCCGGAAATATAGAAAGCTTTATTTGAAAATATTCCCGGCGGCGTGGAAACAATTCCGCTGGTTTTTATTCTTGAGTATTTTGTAAAATGCTCTATATCTTTCAAATCAACTTCCACATAATCTAAGTTTAAATTTTCTTCGTCTCCGTAACCATCTTCAAATTCTTCATCCACAAAATATTCCTCGTCTGAATAATAATCTGAATAATCCTGCGCGTTATATTCCACTATATTATTTCTATTAACATTTGCATTTCTATTTTCTTCTTCAGGAGTGATCACAGAACTCCAGAACCAACTATCATCTTTAGCTAAATTATACGACAGACCCTCATCCGCTTTTTCGTATTTTATTTTATCAACAACCGTTCCGTCTGACCAAAGAACATTAATTTCATCGCCAGTATTATTAAGCGCGATTTTCGTGCAAGCGGCATCAAATATTTTATAGCTTCTCGCTTTTATAATTTCATTTTCTATAAGATACGCCTTGCTTCCCTTTTCCAAAATATCATCAATCATCCAGCCGCTTAAATTAACATCACGATCAGAGTCATTATACAACTCTATCCACTCATAACTGCCATTTCTATTATCTCTCCCTTCCGAATTCGGATAAATTTCAGAAATTATTATTTTATCCGAAAAATCAAAATCGTCGCCGTCAATTCTCCCTTTCACAAAGGGGGCGGGGGGGATTTCGCCGTCGTCATCGTTGTTACCGCTTTCTGTTTCATTATCTTTTTCTTCATCCGCTTCTTCCTCAACTTCAATAATATTCCCCCTTCCCGGCGTCGGCCTCAATGTCCAGACCCAATTTTTATTTCCATCTAAAGCAAACGCTTGTTCTTCTAAAGCCGCGCCGCTTATTTGAGTTTCGTTGATAATGTTTTCGTTTTTATTTCTTAAAATAATTCCATCTCCCGAATTGTTCAGAGCTATTCTCGTCTCATCGCTATAAAACGCTTTATATTTTCTCGCGCCCATTTTAACTCCGTCCGGAATTACAAACTTTTTTACGCTACCCATTTTATCTTCCAGTGTCCAACCACCCAAATCAACTTCTGCATCGCCATTATTATATATCTCAATAAATTCATTATCTCTATCGCTATCCTCTGGATTTGGCAAAAACTCCGTGATAATTATTTTATTCCCCTCTTGAGAGGGGCTGGGGTGTGTTTCGTCGTCGTCTCCCCCTTCCGCAAAGGGGGCAGGGGGGATTTCGCCGTCGTCATCATTATTATTATCTACGGAAACATCCTGATTATTAATAAAACCTGAATTCCGCGGCTCAGGGTTATTCTGTAAAACAAAATCATTTTTGTTATTATTTGTATCTTGAACAGCGCCATTAGTATTTATTCTCTCTAAACTCTGCTTATTTTCCGGATTATTCATTACAGCTTCGCTTTCAAAATCGCTCGCCTCGCCCCAACCAATTTTATCAATTAAATTTCCGTTATGATCGTAAAGTAAAACTGTATTGTCGGCGGCCAAAAACATATTCGTTGTATATTCATCATCCGCAAGAATATTTCCCTGATAACATTTTTCTGTTTTGCTCTCTCCGCAATTGGCTCGCGGCGCGATTAAAAAATAGCTCCGCGCCGGAATTATCCCTTCAATATTATTTAAAACATTACTCTCGCTCCCGCTTTTCGTCTTTTTCTTTATATCCCAGTTCTCAAGATTTATTTCTGAATTATTTGGATTATATAATTCTATAAACTCGTCATAAACTGTTTCTCCGCCGATTTGAATTTCGCTGATGACGGGATGATCTATATTATTATTCGCCGAAATAAAATTACCAAACGCAAAAAAACTCCCGCAGAGAAAAAGGGAAGTTATAAAAATATAAATGATTTTTTTATTTTTGTTCATCTTGATTATGATTTAAATTTGCCTACTTTTTGAAACTACTTTCAGTTTTGGAGTTTTTTGTTAAGAAACCATATCAAAAAACAAATTTTCAAACCCTTTTGTATTCAACCAAAAGTTTCTTGGATTATTTTTCAGATATTTTTTGATTTCTTTGCGTTGTGTCTTCAATTTATCTCCGCATTTTTTATTATCCAAAAGAACATTGGAATAATTTCCATCTAAAAACGCAATATAAAAAATATCTTCTCTTTTTTCTTTTAAATTTGTTATTTCAATAAGCTCTGCTATTTGCTTGTCTTGTCCTCCGCCAGAAGTATTTAAATGTTTTGCCTCAACAATAAATATTTTTTTGTTAATTTTAATAATTAAATCCAAGTCTTTATTTTGCTTTTTAGTTTTTATTTTAATATTTAATCTATCTCGAACATTTTTTAAACTAAAAACTTTAGAAAATTGAACAACACATTTCTTTCCTGTAGAAAAATCGTTCCAAGTTTTAGCTTCGCTAAAACCAAGTTTTTGCAAAATTGAAAGTAGTTTTATTTCTCCGCACTTACCTTTTTTTCTTGAAGAATTCGAATCTAAAATTGCCTGAATCCACTCTTCTGGCACAATTTCATTTAAGACTCTTTTCTTAAAATACCTTTCTGTAATTTTTTTAAGCAGATCAATATCATTTTTTACGGAATCTAAGATATTATCACAAGCATTTACAAAACAAACAAACTCCGAACAATTTGAAGTACTGCATAAAACTTTTTGCAATTCGCAAAAATATTTATCTACTATCTTTGCCTCTTCTTTCCTGTTTTGTAATGTTTTTATAGTAATCAAAATATTTTTAATTTCTTTTGTGTTTGAAATATATTTTTTTAAGTCTGGGTGTTTATTGTCAAAAACATAAAACTTGTCTAAAAGTTTTTCTGGATTTTGCTGTGATATTTTAAAATAATACTGATTGTTTTTCATGTTTTTTTTGATAAAGATAATTTAAAAATTTATAAGTTAAATCAAAAGAAATTCTTTTGCGATTGTTATCGCGAAAATTTGTAAGAAAAAAGGAGAAATATTTTTGCCTATTTTCATCCAGCTCTTGATTAAATTCTTGCATTAATATTTCTTGTTCTTGAATTGGAACTTCATGTTTAAAAATTAAATAGGCCATATTGCGTGATGTGTTTTTTCCAACAAGCCCAGCAATATCATACTTTCTTATATCTTCAAGTTGAATTTTTTTTCCGTTCTTGCTATCAATTGCTCTTAAAAATAAAATATTCTTTTCCAATATTTTCTTTATACTTTGACTTACAGAAAAAGTTTTTTTATCCTTAATGTTTTGTAGAGCCATTTCTATTTTATATTCACCTGATTGTAAATAATCTTCTGTTAAACGAAAAATACCCAAATCATTTTTTACTTCTTTTATTTTACTTAAAAAACTGCCCCCTAATTGCCAGCCAAACCTTTTTTCAATAACAAAAGGAGTTTTTTCTCTCTGGGGTAAAATCGTAGCTGTAATTTTATTTTTTTCTGTGTAACATTTTTTTTTCTTAAAGTAAAAAGAGACTACATTATAAGTCGTATCTTCAAAAACCTGTTCGGAAAAAATATTTAATTTTACTATTTCAAATTTTTCAAAAAATAAATTCCTAATCCTTTTGGAATTCTCCGCTGATAAAAAATTAAGGGGGACAATTAAAATTCCTTCCTCGCAATTGAGAATTGAAAAAACAGAAACCTGATATAAATCTTCAAAGCAAGAATTAATCCCTGAAAAAAATCTTTCCTTTGTTTTTTTATCTGCCTTATTCTTGTGTAAATATGGCGGATTAGTGCAAACAAATTTATATTTTTTAGGGTTATTTAAAGAATCATTACAAAAAACCTTTTTATTATCGCAATATTTTTTATCACAATCAAACCCTGTAATTTTTTTACAGTTATTTTTTTCCGCCCATCTAAACAAATCCTGATTTCCAGCAAAAGGATCAACAATTTCTTTATTTCCAATAAACTTTTCAAATCCTTGCAGAATATAGTCAGAATTTGTAGTAAAAAATTGTCCGAGTTGAGTTTTCATAATTGAATAATTTTATTAACCTACCCCCACTCTACCACTCCCAACCCAAAAAATCAAACTTAGTATTCAATCTATTCCCCTCTTCCTCAACTTCCCAACCTCCTCCTTAGAAATCCCTCCGATAAAATAAATCGCAGGGAGATAAACAGCAACGCCTATTATTGCTAAATAGAAAATATTTAAATAACTGAAATAATTTAAAACTAACGCCATCAGCAAAGACGCCAGCAAGGCTTTAAATAAAATTTTAAAAGACGGGAGGAAATTTATTGTTTTATAAATTACATAAATCATCAAACCAGTAACCAAAAA
>DAOWHY010000003.1 GCA_030641185.1 Candidatus Moraniibacteriota bacterium
AAAGACAAAAGGCAGCTCCTTGCAATGTTCGGAGACAGTTCCGGACCGATAAAAATTAATAAGAAAGAAATAAAAGACGGGAAAGAGAAAGGAAAAAGAAATGGATATATGACAGTCTGGTCTTACAACAGTAAAAAAGATCTAATATCAGACGGGGAAAGTTCAATATCAATAGAAGCAAATAATATTTTAGCGTCTAATAGACAAGATGGAATAAATTACAGCGGTAAGTTTCCTAATTACTTTTTTAATTTGTTTAAAGAGAGCAAAGAAATTGCTAATTTCAAAATAACAAAACCAAAAAATAATTCAAATTCGTTTGAGTTCGGCAGTCATTTTAAATCATTTGCCGGCTTTGCCTTAATAAATTTGTATTTTGATTTTACGGGAACATTGAATGGGAAAGAATTCGCGGGGAAATGCTATGTTCAAAAAGTTATTGTAATCGGTCCTTTTATTCCTTGGTATTGGGGAAGAATCGTATTCTCAAACGGTTCAATCTTGACTTATTTTGAACCAAGAATAGAAATATCAATGCTTAATCATAAGATAAGTTCTGAATTAAAATTTTATGACAATACAAAAGACAAGACATACACTTTTCAAGGTTTAACCGTGAATAAGTTCGGGAAAATAAATCCGCGATGGATAATCACGGCGAATAAAGAGAAGGTTTTTGTTTCTTTGAAATCTTATTCTTCGCATAAATTCATCTTTGAAAAAATCGGCAGGTTCACCTATATTGAATATTTAAGCGAAGTTACAGATATCTCTATGGAGGGCTGTGATATAAATACAAGTGAGTTAGGTTCGGGATTTGGTTTAACTGAAGATGCAAAGGGCTATGTTTTATAAAATGAAAATAAAAACAACGAAAAAATAACGTCCTACTCATTTTTTTATTTTTTTATCATTGCCAAAAATAGTGATAATAATAGTATTATTAATAATGTATTACATTACTATGTGTCTAAAAAATAGATAAGTTAAAGGCTGAAAAAACTTGGTCTTTCTCAAAAAATCCTTATAATTAAAGTATAAACAATATATATAGTGAGTAACACTAGGAAGTACAACCCCTATCTCAAATCCGGTATATAAATAAACTTTCCAGAATTTTTAAACACAGTTCTAATATTCTCCACTACGCCACCCCAATCGGAACACTTGTTCGCAACAAGCACCGTATCAAACAGTGTTTTTGTTTTAAATGAAAGCTTTTTACCGTTTAATTCAAGGTTCTGAAGTGTGAAATTCAGCAATCGTCTTTTTTCATCCATTTCAGAACTTTCAAAAATTTCATATGCTCTTTGAGCAAGACTTAATACCTTATTTAAGCTAATATAGAAGCTTTCATCAGCGATATCGTGCTTTTTCATTTCATTAAGTATATCATTTTGTCTTTCTTTATATTCTTTTAATTTTTTGTCATAGAAATCATTAGTAATTCGCCATACAATTTAGATATTTTTCCTTTATTCATGAGGTAAACTTTATTTTTATATTTAATACCAAAATACATTCCAAGATATTTGACAATTCCCTCAACACTTCCATCAAACATTTTTTCAGAAAACTTTATCCCATTTTTAGGAATTCCAATATTTTCTCTAATCTTGAAGACACGATCCATAAAGTATTTTTCACGCGTGTAGCTTTCAAGATAGTTTTTTAATTTTTCAGTAGATTTCATTACATTTTTTAATATTTACAATTTTATCTATATTATAATTATCACTTAATTTTTGTTATTAATCAATACTAAAAAAATTATGAGATTATTTGACATTATGTTATAATGAATATAATATAAGCGAGCTTAAATAATTATTTTTTTATATATATAATTAAAATATAACTTAAAAAAATGAAAAAAGCTATTGTAATTGCTAATGCAATTCTTAAATTAAGCGAACCAGAAATTGGCGATGTAGTAACAAACTTAAAATTGCAGAAGCTTCTATATTATACTCAAGGATTTTATCTCGCTATATATAATAAACCACTTTTCAAAGAAGATATTTTAGCTTGGGAACACGGTCCAGTAGTTCGAGAAGTTTATAAAGAATTCAGTTCCTTCGGGGCAGAATCAATAAAAGTTCCAGAAGAAAATATTGAATTAACAAAAAGAGAGAGGGAGCTAATTGCAAGTGTCTGGAAAGTATACAGTCAATTTTCAGCTTGGAAGTTACGCGACATGACTCATAATGAAAAACCGTGGGTAGAAACTAAAAAAAATGAAATTATATCACACGATCTTTTAAAAAGTTTCTTTAAGACACTTGTAGCTAAAAATGGAAATTAAAAAACCAAAATATCTTAAATCAGACAAAGGAATTTCACTGAGCGATAATGTTGACGATTCCATATTAAATAAACCAGATTATCCAATTTTTTGCTTTAGACATCTACAGAAAGATTATAATATAGAAAAATGTACTAGATCGGACAAGAGCTTTCCGAAACAATTTCTTAAAAAGATTGATCTTATAAGTAAACTTTCCTGGGTAGAAATTCAATTTGCCGATAAGAAAGGAAATGGAACAGAAAAAATTCTCTTAAACTCTATTAAACCGAAAATACCATCTCCCTTCACGAAAGATGTAAAATTTTTTCTCTCCTTTTATTTTAATGGTAGAAAAGGAAGAATCATAGGACATAGAAATAAATCCTTGTTTCATATTGTTTATATAGACACTCAATTAAAAGTTTATAAGCATTAATTTTGAACCCTGACTTTAAACAATCACTTACATAAGTGATTGTTTTATACTTATAAAGAAAACTAAAATTTTCCAAAATATTCAATCTGCCCACTTATTTTTTGCCCAAAATCAAAATTTATGATATTTTAAAATTATAAACTGCAATAATTTTTTGTAATTATTATGAACAATAAACAAAAGAAAATTATTATTGATCATACAGAACAAATCATACACGAAACTAAAAATTTTCTTATTTTGTTAAGAAAATTATCTAAATTTGTTATTTGGATAATATGGGATTTTTCAGGTGTGCGTTTTGTTTGGCAAAAAATTAGACCACAAATTGATAAAGCTACAAACAAAAGACCACCTGCAACCTTTCTTTTATGGATAGTGAGTATTTATCTTATTTTATTTGGCATAACTTCTCAAAGATATGAAAATAGGGTTGATATAATTGAAAATAGAACTAACGCAATTCTTGTCCAACTATCTGCTCCCGTAGATACGCCTCAATTTAAGTCCGCTTTAAGCAGAATTCCAACAGTGCAAAATATGTTATGCCCAGTTAAACCAAATGTTCTTAAGCCTAATTCTGTTTATAATTCTTTATTTAACAATATTAAACATGAAGAAACGATTGATCTACTAAAAGAAACTATTGTGGGTTTTAAAGATAATCTTAATGATGCGTATTTACAAGAAGTCAACTTGCAAGACACTGACCTTAGTAATGCTAATTTTCAGAATGTAATCCTCCATTATGCTAACTTTCAAGATGCTGATCTCTATTATGCTAATTTCCAGAATGCCTATCTTGTTAATTCTAACTTTCAAGATGCCGGTCTTTTTAATTCTAACTTTCAAGATACTGGTCTCTATTATGCCAATTTCCAGAATGCTAACCTCCATTATGCTAATTTTCAAGGTGCCTATCTTCAAGAGATTAATCTTCAAGATGCCTATCTCTGGGAAACTAATTTTCAAGATGCCGACCTTTTAGACATTAATTTTCAGAACGCGTGGTGTAAAGATGCAAACTTTAAAAATGTTAAACATATAACCACCAAACAACTTTCAAAAGCGAAAACACTATATAATGCTGAATTAGATCCAGAATTTATGAAACAAATGAAAAAAGATTATCCTCATCTTTTTGAAGAACCCACAATGACTAACAGAGGAGGACAAATAGGAAGATAACCCATAAAACCATATGTCTGTTTTTATCTGCAAAGATAATTTTCACAAATTAATTATAGCAATTTAAAACAAGTTTTTTATCAAATCCCATCAATTCTTCCTTAATCCTCTCCCAATCCAAAGTTCTGAACGCGTCCCACAGTAGACCCCAATCAAAAAACAACCGCTTTTGCAAACGGTTGTTTTTATGTTAGTGATTGTGTAGATAATTTAATAATTCTACCACTTTTTACGCTTAAAATTAAAACTTTTTTTTCGACTGGAAGAATTAGTTGATGGACGGTTTCCTGGTCGTCTGTTATTTTTATTTGAGCGATCAGAATAAGATTGTTCATCTTGATTGTCACCTGTTCGGTAAACAGAATTTTGAGCAGATTCATTTTTGGGCAGATCCGGCAGTTTGGAAATCGGCAATTGTTTTCTGATCAAGCGTTCAATCAGTTTAATGTCGTATTTTTGATTCGGCATCGCGAATGAAATCGCGTGTCCGGAGTGTCCCGCTCGTCCCGTCCTTCCTATTCTGTGCACATAATCTTCAGCACTTTCCGGCAGATCAAAATTTACGATGAGTTCAATATTGGTTACATCTATCCCTCTCGCGGCAATATCCGTCGCGACCAAAAATTGATAAGCGCCCTTCTTGAATCCGGAGAGCGCTCTCAAGCGTTGATGAAGACTCCGATTGGAATGAATTTCAGAAGCTGTATAGCCCATTTTTCTGATGGCGTGAGCGATCTTTTTCGCGCCAAATTTCGTTCTGGAAAAAATCAGCGTGCTTCCATTATATTCTTTGAGAACAGTTTCCAGCAAAGCCAGTTTTGATTCTCTTTTCACAATAAATATTTCATGCGTAACATTAGCCGCGGCAGATCCGGAAGGCGCCACCTCAACTCGCACAGGGAGCTTCATATATGTTTTGGCGATTTGGACAATATTAGGCGGCATCGTCGCGGAGAATAACATTGTTTGCCTTTCTTTCGACACGCTTGATAATATCTTTTTTATTTGCGGCGCAAAACCCATATCCAGCATCCGATCTGCTTCATCAAGAACCAGAACTGAAACTTTGGATAGATTTATTGTCTTCCTCTTAAGATGATCAACAATTCTTCCCGGAGTAACAATTATTATATCGGGCTTTCCGCGCAAAAGACCGATTTGGCGATTTATATTTTGCCCGCCAATCAGAACCGCTGTTTTGATATTCAGATCTCTGCCGATTTTATTGATCGTTTCGTCCACTTGCAAAGCCAGCTCTCTGGTTGGAAGAATGATAAGTCCAATGCCACCAGCCGTCGCCAATCTCTGAACCATCGGCACGCCAAAAGCCAGAGTTTTGCCTGTGCCAGTTTGGGCGATACCCATAATATCCTTTCCGCCAAGAGCGGTTGGAATGGATTGGGATTGGATCGGAGTGGGAACCGTAAAACGCAAACGATCCAAAATTTCCAAAATTTTAGGCGCGATGCCAAGTCCGTCAAATGTTGTCTGAGTCATATAATAATAAAAAAATTCCGACCCGTAAATCTCAAGGTCAGATTTTTAGCTGAAAAAGAAATAAGCGAGTCCATTGATTAAGATAGCTCCAAGTATAACATAGATGGATATTCTGTCAAGCTTTCGCGCCCGCATTCTGCTTTAAATTGCAACTTATTTACAAAAATATAAATCAAACTTTTTCATCAAACCATTTTTTAAGGTCTTTGAAATCACTATTATTTTAAATCTTTACTTTAAAACCAAAACTCTTCGCGGCGCGGGCGAGGCCTTTGTCGTCAATGATTATATTTATATTATATTACAGATTGTTTTTTGGAAAAAGACAAGTTTTTCTGTTTTTAAACAGAAATGAGCAACACTATGAGAGTAAAAAAATTCTTATCTCCAATCCGGGATATAAACATACTTATCCATTTTTTCAAACACGGTTCTAATATTCTCTACTATGCCACCTATAAAAAAACACGAAAAAAAATCTCGCGCTAAGCGGGATTTTTGTTCTATAAAATAATTTGTGCAAACTTGTTATAAGTTATAAATCAGCTTTGTGTCCCCGGCAGGAATCGAACCCACATCAAGAGCTTAGAAGGCTCCCGTTCTATCCGTTGAACTACGGGGACAGAGAACATTTTATCATATTAGCATCTTGCCACACGAAAAGCAAGGATTGCGCCAAAATAAAACACCTGCGCAGTAGGATATTTTCTATTGAATTTACTATAGCTCAAAAGGTATAACGCCGTTACTTTCATTGTTTTTATCTTCGCCCAAATCTTTATTGTTATCCAAATCGCTGTTGTTAATATTCTCGTCCTCCTTTTTGTCCTCGTTGAATTCACCCGGTAATTCAGGATCGTCAAAACTAAAAGGAGTTTTATACTCTTTATTAATTTCCGTTTTAATTCTTTCCCTGTCTTTATCTATATTTTTCAATACCCTATTGAGATTTACATTATTTATTTTCCCGTCCGTAATTAAAAAACTGTCGTCTCTCTCATAGTCAATATATTTTATATCTAAAAGAGCGTATTTATATACAATATCAAATGTAAAAATTAATAGCATTCCAAAAAATATTATAAAAAGCAGCCTTTTACAACAAATTATTTTAGACAAAATTCCTTTAAAGTCTTCCTTGCTGAAATTTATTTTCGGTATTATTTTTTTCATTTTGAGCAATTATTATTTTATATCCTTGTTCCTTACGTAAACTTTCAGATTCACGCTTAAAGTAATTTCGTCCGAATCAATAAAATCCTTTTTACTTTTACTATCGTAATATATTCTAATATTTTCCACTTTGTTAAGATATTTCAAATTCTCCAAATAGACTAAAAAGCGCATCAAATTATCGAATTCTCCCGCCGCCTTTATATCATAACCGACAAAAAATAAATTGCTATTCAAATGTTCCCCCTCCTTATTCAAAACGTTTATATCTAAATCAACCTTATTTTCTTTAGCAATATTTTCAACTTCAACAATAAAATCTATTATCTCTGAATAATCAACTATTAACTCGGAAACTTCATCCATTTCTTCCTGCATATATTTGTATCCCATTCTAATATTATCTATTTGGCCGCTTTGTTCGTTTAATCTTCTAATTTCCCGCTTTTTATTAACCACCTCCGTGCTTAAACCTTTTACTGTTTCTATCAAATAAAAATTTCCAATATAAAATATAGCAACCATTACGGAAAAAAATATGGATATATTGAAATATGTTTTTTGTTTAATTTTGTTCATGATGAACTTATTACTCGCGATTAATGAATCACAAAACACCGCGTGCCTAACTTTTAACTCACATCAATTGTCATGCTATACCTGAAATCATTATTTTTATTGTCATAATTTGATAAATCAATAATCAAATCAATAAAAACTTCGGAATTTCTTAGGCTATTTTCAAATTTTAAAAGACTTTCTCTGTCCTTAACCGTTCCGGTTATATTAAAATCAAACTTACCCATCTTACTCGTATCTTTTATTTCGTTACTACCCCTCTTTGTTTTATTTACAGTTTCACTTATTTTCGGCTTAATATCAATACTGTTTATTTTCACTCCAACAAAAATAATTTTACTAAAATCTTCCAAAACTCCCGTAAAAATAGAACGATCCTCCTGCAATTCTAATATGGTTTTTAATTGCTTATTATATTCTCTTATACCGGTTTTTATTTCTTCAACCTCTCTAATTTCTGATTGCACCTGCATATTCTCCAATTGTTTATTCAGATCATTATTTTCAATATCAAGATATTTAATTGAAATCAAAAACATAAAAACCAAAACAAACTGCCCAATAATTAAAATCAGGAAATTAAAAATAATTGAATTATTTATTTTTTCCCACTTAGCGCTTGTCTTATCAGCGGGAGAAAGCAAATTAATTTTTATCATAGAAATATATTGGTAACTAAACTTTGGTTTTGGATTTTATCTATTTTTGAAACAACTACCTGATTGGATTAAGAAATAGAAACTTATTGAAATTAATTGCCGTTACAAAAGATAACTGAGCTTTTATAAATTTCAATGAGTTTCTATAAATTTTTTGCAAAAAAGTAAATCTCACTTAAAACCAAATTCTGAAACTGAACTCAAGATGAGATTAGAAATTTTTCGCGCCTCTAAGAGCAAGTCCCAAAACCGTCACGAATACCATTGAATCGTTTCTGGAGATTGGAGGGATTTCTTTTTTATCAGAAGAAATTATATTTATCCAAGGATTCCCTTTCTCAACTTCTTTTTTCACTCTTAGTGACAGGAAAGAACTCATTCCTGGCATTTTTGCTTCGCCCCCACAGATTATAACCTTAGCTATGTCTGATTCTGATTTATAATGCTCTTTATAAAAATTAATCAACTTGCTTATATATCTTATCATTTCATATAAAGACGGCTGAATCGCTCTATAAATATCTTTACAATCGTCTCTAAAAATCAACCCGCATTCTTTTATTATTTCTTCTGATTTTCCTTCACTAATATTCATTTTCTCAGACACAGCTTTGATAATTTCTTCTCCACAAACAGGAATACTTGCTGTAAATTGGACAGCTGGATTTTTAAATATTATAAAACTCGTTCTATCTCTTCCTAAGTCTATCACAAGTATCGGTCTTGATGATTGGTTTTTATTAATTAAACTTCTTGTTATTGCAATTGATTCAATTTCAGCGGCCACTGGCTTTAATCCAGCATCTTTTAAAACCGAAGAATAGGAATCTACTAATCCTTGAGGCACAGCGGCCGCAAGAACTTTCATGGTTTCTTTTTTATTATTTTCATCTGGCAATATCTGCCAATCCACATACGATTCTTCCACATTTATTGGAAACAACTGCTGTGCTTCATATTTAACGGCGTCTTCAACATCTTGTTCTCCGACTCGTTTTATTTCCATAACACGTATAAACCCTTTCGGTTCTGGTATTGAATAAATAACAAATTTTGATTTTATCGGATTTATCTTTGAATTCAATAATGTTTTTTTAATTAACCTAACAATTTCCTCTTTTTCCTTTATTTCCCCGTCAACTATCAATCCTTTCGGTATATCTTTACGCCCATAAGCATAAATTTGTAACTTGTTGCCGCTTTTTTTAATCTGGGCAACCTTAATAGACCGATCGCTAAAATCAATTCCAAAAGCGTTTAAGTTGTTGTTAAATTTTAGCATTTTGACATTAAAATATTAAAACACAAAAACATTAAAACAAGCTTTTTGTTCTTGTATTTTAACGTTTTAATGTTCTCGTGTTCACTGAATCTCATTCCAATTATTTATAATCCATCCTCCTCCCGGACCGCCCGAAAAGCTTGCGTCTGCCAGCCCACTTTCATAAGTTACTTCAGCATTTTCTTCCAGATTTAATCTATAAGCCGTCACTTCCTTAAGATTAGCGCCGTTTTTAATATTAACCGTACCATTTTGAGCGTAAAATATAGCTCCGTTTGCGTTATTTTTTACATTAATAGCATAAGTAGCTTCTCCAGAATGAGTAGAAAGCACCAAAATATAACTGCCGGTAGAATTGGCGCAATCATCTTCAGTATCATTAAGCCCCTGCGAACCGCAGATAATAATATTATTTTCAACAAGAATTTTTCCGCTTGTAAATTCATTACCAGGATTATCAGCAATAATTATACCGCCATTATCTCCATAACTGCTATCCAAAATTAATTTACTATTATTTTCCAATATTATATCGCCTTCAACCCATAAAGTTCCTTTTAGTGTTATTGTTACGCCGCCTGCAGGTCTAAAACCAGTCAAACATGTTAATTTTCCACCATTGATTGTTGTATCGGTCGATACACTGCACAAAGAAGAATCTAAAATTTCATAAGCGACCGCGTCCGCTTTCCAATCAGCAATATTACTGTCAGAAATTGGCAAGACTACAACGGGAGGATCTGGCGTTCCCGGATATTCAGTCCCTCCGACAGTAGAGTCTAAAATCGTCTGATATCTTGCGTCCCCCGCTATCGCGCAATTCTTTATTTCATGAGCATGAGCATTTCCATTTATTGTTAACCCATCAACTGAAGTGGATACCCCGCCAATCCAAGCTTTATATTCATAATCTCCCATCGTATCAGCCGTCCAGGATTCGCTACTCCAATCATCGCTGTATTTAGAAACGCTCTTGTCATTCCATTGACCTCTTCCTATGTAAAAATATTTAGATATAGTTGAGTCAACATCAACAATTATCCAATAGATATTACCGGCTGTTAAATTGGCCGGGGAAGAAAAACTGAAATTAACCCAGCCATAAGATAAACCAATTTTTGAAGCTGAAAAAGTAGCTGTTGCTTTCGTTATAGTT
The DNA here is from genome assembly GCA_030641185.1 of Candidatus Moraniibacteriota bacterium. Classification (GTDB taxonomy): domain Bacteria; phylum Patescibacteriota; class Minisyncoccia; order JAHIHE01; family JAGLIN01; genus JAGLIN01. The sequence goes on from DAOWHY010000003.1 coordinate 10,258, forward strand.
GACGGAGAGCCTGCATTATCTTCAACAATTCTGATTGTTCCGTCCACAGGATTGCCGTATTTTTTAATATAAAAAGAAATTTGAGACAATATCCCGGTAGAAGTTGGAATAAAACTCATGGCAATATCAGTCGGCTCTCCGCTCTCTCCAAATATTAAATCATCATTATATGTATCCCACATCCCATTACCGTCCAAACTCATGCCCGTGGCAACAATAAGATCTTCCGTTATCGTTCCACTCCCAGTCACTGAACCATCAGAATATAAATTTCCATTAATGAACGAGCCGTTATCCATCGTTAATCCTCCTTCACCGATTTGGACCCCGTAATTAAAAGAAATGTCACTCGTAGTTATAATAAGTTCGGTTTTAACTTTTCTTTTATTGTTGTGGTAAGAAGAAATTGATTCTATGGTAGTTAAATTGCCGTTTTGAGTTATATTTTGGCTTACCGCAGATTCGCCCAAATCAAAATTATTTGTAGCAGTATAATCATAATCGCTATTCATAACTCTCAAAAGTCCGTCCTCAATTCCAGATTCAGCCGAATAATAAGACTGGACAGAAGAGATTAAGTTTTTATTAATTCGCATCTCATTGACAATAATAACAGTTATTGAGAGAGATACCACCAAAATCAAACTTATAACTACCATAAGAACTATAATGGCGGCAAAACCGCGATCATTTGTTTTGTTTTTGAACATATAAACTATTTTAAAAAGATCTAAGCGCTATGGTGCTAATTAAATGAATGGATAAATTCGAAGTTGAATTATTTTTTGGTTCAATCGTAATATCTATCGTTACTGATTCTCTTAAATCGTTTTTGTAATAAAAAAAACTTAAATCAGAAACTAATACTCCGGAAGAGGTAAGCGCTATCGGTTTTATTGATTCTTCTTCTTTTATGAAAACCGCGCCATTCTCAAGATAAATGTCAATAAATGCGATATCATCTGGAGGTAAAGCGCCAATTTTTGTCGCCAAAGACAATTGGTCTGCCTTCGTTAAATCATAATCATAGTTTGCCATATTGCTCGTAGGAAGGTAAATGTAATCGGAGTTTTCCACTTCATATCTCATTCGCTCCATCACACTATAAGCGTTTGAATTAATTTTGGACAAATTAACTATTTCCGTATTGCTGTTGTAAATAAATAAAATAATGCTGTAAATAAACACGCTGACAATCCCAATCAGAGCAATGTAAACAACCATTTCTATCAGCGTATAACCAGAATTATTTTCGTTTTGTTTTATTTTATTTAAAACATCATTCATAATGCCTATTTAAAATTAGTCAGATACTCAAATAGATTTATTTGTTTTGCTCCACTCGCCGTGGACCATGAAACATTAGAAGTGATTTTTAAGGTATTTGAGTCAGTGCCTACTCCGCCAGAAGAGACAATATCATGATTGCCATCACGCCGAACTTCTGAAGTTGTTATCCATATTGTATATTTTCCTTCACTTTTCGTTCCCGGCTGCGCTACCCACTTTGCCGGACTGGCTCCGTTTGTTTCAAAATAATAAGGGTCTCCCGGAACTAAACCTGGAATATTTACCCAATCGAAATCTCCCTCACCCTCGTTACCCTCATCGCGAACAGCGCGCGCTTGTTCTAATGACGACCTCGCCAAGAATAACGCCTCCGTGGTATCGGTATTCTGAAGAGCGATTTTCAAGAATGAATTAAGACATTCGCTAACGCCTAAAAAAACCATTATGACAATAGTTGTCACAACAATTATCTCAATCAATCCATAGCCATTTTGTTTAGAGTCGCTCATAGAATAAAACATTTAAGATTTGTATATTTAAAGTAAATCACTTTAAATTATAAATATAACGTGCTTAATTTTAAGTAAATAGTAAAAAGCAAAAAGACATTATTTATTCAATTACTATTTACTATTTACTATTTACTTAATAGTCATCGCTCCGCCGTAAAACAAATCTGGCGTTACATTTATTATTCCGTCAACATTTTTGTAAGCGGTGATTTTTTTTGTTGCGCCGTCAACAAAATATATATTTAAAGTATCGCTTTCCGTTTGATCAAGTATTACGCAAAGTATGGTATTATTGCTCGCATCCAGCCAGCCGTGTATTTTTGCCGTTTGAGAAGATCCTATAATTGTCTCGCCATTCCAATCAAACTCGCTTTTATCAGTATTAAAGTATGTCGTCGCGTCAATATCATTAACAGTAGGAACTCCGCTAACGATTCGCTCAAAACGCAAAATTGTGGAATTTTCAATATTCCATCCCAAGCTATAATGAACATGTCTCGCATTTGTAATGGGAGAGACTAAGCTTGTTTGAAATAAGACATGATCAATCTGTCCTTCTTCGTTAATTACAATTTGTTTTTTTTCTGATGAATCATTCACAAGTTCAATTTCTATGGTTCCGGCATTATTAGTCGTACCAGTTAAGCGGTTAAACACCAAATCAACCCCGCCTCCAGCAAGATTAATACTAGATATTTTCACACCATCTGACAGGTTTACAACTTTATTGGTCGGATCGCTTACATCAAAAGTATCTCCCGCAAAAACAGTAATTTTATCGCTTTCAAAACGAACTCCATAATTGGTGTCATTCAAAGCGCCAACTGAACGCATCTTCGCAAGTTTTATATTTGTTCCTATTATTTTTCCGGCGTTATCTAAATTTACGGTATCGCTGAAAGATCTCGTAGCAACAATCACAATACTTAATATAATCGCGAAAATAGCAATCGTTATTAAAATTTCAATCAGCGTAAACCCGCTTGAATTTTGAATCCCCGATGTTTCTTGAGGACATGTTCTGAATTTTGAATTTTGAAACATTTTTTTATTTTTGTTTTATTCTTTATTTTTTTAATTTGACTTTCCTGTCTTTTTATATTATAACAATTTTTTTATTTTTGGACAATTTTAATTTTCTATAAATTTGAAAGTGGAAAGGATTTGATCGTTTTCAATATCCTCAACATTTGTTCCGTCAACAATAATATCATACCAATATCTTTCCCCAACAATTAAAAACTGCTTTCCTGAAACCATCCCCCAATTTGCAATTTCCGCTTTAAACGCTTTTTTATTATTTATCGTAATATATTCTTTTTGCTCATATACATATCCGTTATTTTCAAAATCAAAAACAATTTTATCAAGAGATAAATTTTGATTATTTTGATTTGCTTTAATATTTATTTCAGTAAATCTTCTTGGATGATCAAAGCTTATGTCTTTTCTAAAACAAATATTTTCTCCTTCGCATTGTTTCCACCCCTCTGGATATTTCACCTCAAACCCAAACTCCTCATTCCGATAAGTCTGCCAGTCAGAAGCGTCTGTTTCGTTTCCGCAATCTTCCGGGCAATTGCATTTGTTTTCAAACCATAAACCAATTTCATCACAAACGCCATTTCCGCAAGGTATGCAAGTCAAATAAGGAGTACCTGTTATAACTTCACACTCACCATTTTTATTTACTTTATATGCATTTACTCCTTTAAGCCCCTCGCAGCAAACATCAGGATAACTAGTTTTTCCTTTTAAATTATCAGGATTTACAAATTCGCCGACTTTAGCGCAATTTTTTTCTTTAATCGGCACACACCAATGATAAGAAGTTATACATGCCATCATATCTCTATCAAAACCCTCTGAACACCTTCCATTATCATCAGCTTCTTTGTAATTATTTTCTTTCATATATTCAAGAGAAGATAGGCAACAGCTGTCACCATCGCATTTCTTTTCCAAAGCATCATAATAATTTTCAACTTCTTGATTAGCTGGTTTTGTTATTTGATTAGCAGTTCCATTTTTAGAATACTCCCCAATAATATATCCCCCTCCAATAATAATCGTTCCTATCCCCGCGAATAACAAAACCGCCAAAAGAGTTTTGACAGTCATAACCGATAAAGATTCTTTTTTCATTTTTTTGTTTTAAAAATTTAAAAATAACTCAAAGGAATAAATTTTACTTTGGTATTCTTTATTTTTTCTTCTCCCAAATAATCTTTAGTTAAAATAATTCCAGTCTTTGGCTTAAATTTATCAATAAAACTATAAAAACTTTTTCCAACAATTCTTTTAGGGGAACATACACAATAATATTTTCTGCAATTTTAGCAGGGTTATCTATATCAACTGATGTAATTTCAGCAGGGTTATTTATTTGTGTCAAATTATCTAATTTCGTCTTTTTCTATGAATTTGAAAGTGGAGAGGATTTGGTCATTTTTTATTCATATTCAGTAATAACAGCTTCATATTCATAAAGATTATTTTTTAATCCTACCTTGTAAACGTTATTTTTATCTTTTATATAACCCCTGCGTTTGTCTAATATTTCAAAAGTAGACGGGTCAATTCCTTTTAAAATATCATATTGATAATAAACATTATTTTTATCTTTAGCATAACCACCATCTAACATTTTAAATGTTAATGGATCTGCGTTTTTTATTTTTTCTGCTTCATTGAAAGATCTGCGATAAACACTGTACTTATCTTTTGACAAAAATTCACTATTTTTTCCGTTGGGTGTTTTTACAATTTCAAAAGATACTGAATCTTTGATTCCTTTTAAAATATCATATTGATAATAAACATTATTTTTATCTTTAGCATAACCGCTTGAGTCATTATCTAAAAATTCAAAAGACTCAGAATCAGAATTTTCTACTTTTTCACATTCAATAAAAATATAATTTTTGTCTCTGCGATAATGATATTCAATAATTTCGAAAGTAGCCGGATCAGCGTCTTTTATAATAGTCATTTTATCTTGAGAACAATAAACATTATTTTTATCCAAAACTATTGGAGCAGGGGTATATTCTTCCTCATTTTTTATAATTTTAAAACTATCAACATCTACCCCTAACACAGGAAAAGCATTTGTGCATCCACATTCAAATCCAAGACAAACAGCGTGTGAAAAATAAATATGCGACTTATCTTTCGCAAAACCATAACCAGCATAGCTTTCTTCATCTGATAAAACTTTAAAAGTTTCTAAATCAACGCCTTCTACCTTCAAGTCCATACAATATATTTCGCCATCTTTTTTATAAAAATTACCTCCCAAATATTCACCACTGTTTTCTTCTGACCATTTTGTTTTATCTGACATTCCGTCTTTATAATATTCTAAAATAATATACCCCCCGCCAATAATAATTGTCCCAATCCCCGCAAATAATAAAACCGTCAAAAAAGTTTTGACAGTCATAACTGATAAAGATTCTTTTTTCATGGTTTTTGTTTTTAAATTATTATATCGTGGAGTGTAGAGTGAAGCCACAGCGGAGCTCTACCTGAAAGCGAAAATGAATTGATACTTCAGGTCAAACTCCGTTGCGACTGCGTTTGACACTCTAAACACGTAAGTCCTAACTTTATAAACTTCCAACTTTACAACTTGTCCCTACATATGTCCCATAATTCCATACATCGGCTGGATCATAGAGATAGCAAAAAATCCCACCGCTGCACCGATGACAAGCATTAGGATTGGTTCAATTATAGAAGATAGATTAGCAGTAATTTGTTCAACTTCATCCTCATAAAACTCAGCGACTTGCTTTAGAGTTTCCTCCAGAGTTCCAGTTTCTTCGCCAACTTCAATCATATGCACCATAAGCGGATGATAAAGTTTATCGTGTTTACCAACTACTTCGCTAAGTTCTATGCCTTTTTGAACATATTGACATGCATCTTTTACCGATTCTCTGTAATAAGTATTTCCCAACGTATCAGAAATAATTTTTAACGCTTCAACAATTGAAATTCCACTGGCAATCATAGAACTTAGGGTTCTGGAAAATCTTGCCATATTGACTTTGGCAATTATTCCGCTTATTGTTGGCAAACGCAATAAAAAATAGTCAAAGTATTTTTTTCCTTTTGGAGTTTTAATACATCGGAAAAATAATCCTGCTAAAATGATAAATCCCAAAAAAAGCAAGATTCCATGATTTTTCAATGCATCACTAATAAATACGATTATTTGGGTTGATAACGGAAGTTCAACCTCCATCTCTACAAAAATATCAAGAAGAGACGGCACAACAAATACCATCATCAAGATCCCTATTACAACCATGGCAAAAATTATTACCGCCGGATACATCATAGCTCCCTTTATTCTGGAAGATAATTCGTGTTCTTTCTTCAACTGCAGATAAAGAATATCCAAGACCTCCTCTAAATTACCTCCCATCTCTCCAACTTTTATCATGCTAACAAATAAATTATCAAAAACTTTTGGATGTTTTGCTAAAGTGTCTGCTAAAGAGCTTCCCTTTTGAACATCCTCCTGGATTGACTGTAATATCTCCACAAAATATGCATTGCTTGTTTGTTCAGCTAAAACCGCGAATGATCTGGAAAAAGGCAAACCGGCTTTTAACATAACTCCTAAATGCCGCGTAAAAAGCATCTTGTCTACAACACTTACTCTCTTTAAAATTTTTGATATTTCTAATACTGATTTTTCATCTTTTTTTTCTCTAGAAAAAATAATGGACAGCCCTAAATTCCCAAGTTTTTTTTCCAACTCGTTTTTATTTTTAGCGTCAAATTTTCCACTTTTAATATTTCCGTCTAAGTCTTTTGCTTTGTATGAAAATAACATGAATTGTTATATTGCTAAATGGTTAAATTGTTAATTTTTCGTTTGTGAATTTTATGAGGTGGTTTAATTCTTTCGATAGTTTTTGCAGTTCTTCTAAAATATGATTATATTGTTCTTCTACAAGAAGCTTTCTTATTTTTGCTTTTTCATTCCAATCTAAAGATTCTTTTAATGAACCAAAACTGTATCTGTAAAACTTTATTTTATCCTTTTTTATATCTTCCAAATCCTTCTGCAATATTGGCTGAAATTGAATCAATCGCTCTTGCAAATTGTTTGCCGACAGTATCTTTTGCAAAATAATCCCATTTAACAACAGCATTCCAAACATAATTTGACAGATGAAAAGAACCTTTGTAAGCGGAAATATCATTTAATTTCAAATAATTTTTCTCTTGCATAATAACAATTTAGCAATGGAGCAATTTAACAATTTATTCTTTCGTCACTCTCATAACTTCTTCTATCGTTGTAATCCCTTGAGCCGCTTTAATAAATCCATCTTCTATCATAGTCGTCATACCCTCTTTTATTCCTTCCTCTTCTATTTCCGAGACAATTGCTCTATTGTTTATTAGTTTTGCTATTTTATCACTTATTTCTAAAACTTCAAAAACCCCGATTCTTCCCTTATAACCCTCTTTTCTACATTTATCACAACCCTCACCTTTAAAAAACTTGAGATCAAGCCACATCTCTTCGTTGCTTTTATATTCTTTTTTTACTATTTTTTCTTTCCTAAATATCTCTGCCATTAAATCAACATCAAAATTCTGCGAAAGGCTATTATAAGTATCTTTATCTAAAACATATTCTTTTTTACACTCAGAGCAAATTTTACGAACTAATCTTTGGGATACTATTACATTTGCGGTAGAAGCAATTAAAAATGGCTCTATCCCCATATCAGTAATTCTTGGTAATGTTCCAGCTGAACTGTTTGTGTGTAAAGTAGAAAGAACCAAATGCCCAGTTAAGGCGGCATGAACAGCCAATTCGGCTGTTTCGCCATCTCTAATTTCACCAACCATAATAATATCAGGATCCTGACGCAAAAGAGACCTAAGTCCCGAAGCGAAAGTAAAGTTTATCTTAGTATTAATCTGCGATTGATTAATTCTTGGCATTCTGTATTCTACCGGATCTTCCAGAGTGCTTATATTAACTTCCGTAGTATTTAATATTCCCAGTATAGTATAAAGTGTAGTCGTTTTTCCAGATCCAGTCGGACCAACAACAAGAATCATTCCATTTGGCTTCTTGACCTCGTTCTGAATAACTTCTAAATCTCTTCCGCGAAATCCAATCTGTTTTAAACTTAAAACCCCGGATGACTCGCTAAGAAGACGCATTACAATTTTTTCACCGTCAAAAACAGGAATAATAGAAACACGAAAGGCGATTTTGTAATCAGAGGTTTCAACTTTAAATCTGCCGTCTTGAGGCAAACGATGTTCATCTATTTTAAGATTGGAAAGAATTTTTATTCTGGCAACAATTCCGGATAAAATGATTTTAGGAAGCGTCATGGCATCATGTAAAACACCGTCTACTCTATATCTAATAACGACATCTTTTTCTTCTGGCTCAATATGGATATCGCTAGCGCTCTGCAAAATTGCGTGTTTGAGTAAAGTATCTACAATTTTCACAACAGGCAAATCTTCTGCCGCCTTTTTTAGATCAATCATTTCTTCTTTATCATCTTCTCCAGACTTTATAATCAGCTTCTCATCTATCCCGTCATCTTCTTCAACTCCGCCTACTTCCTTAACAATATCGCCAAATTCCGCTTTCAAACTCTTCTGAAAAAGTTGCAACGCTCTTTTTATACCATCTTTGTCAGTAAAACATGGTATAATTTTTAAACTAGTTTTTTTGCCGATAAAATCTAAAAACTGAAGATCATTTGGATCTAACATGGCAACTTTCAATTGATTTCCACTCTTGTCAAAAGCTATCGCATTATATTGTCTGGCCATTGATTCTGGAATAATTTTCAAAACATCTATATCAATTTCACTTTCTTTAAGGTCAACAAACGGTATGCCTAAAATGTAAGCTTTTAATTTATTCAATTCCTCCTGAGAAATCAATTTTTTTTTCAAAATTATTTCTTCTAATTTTTTCTTACTTTTTTGAGCTTCCTTCAATGAATCGTTTACATCCTTTTTGGAAATAAGTCCAAAGTCAAGTAAAAATAATTTTAATTGTTGATCTTCAACTTGCATAACGACATATTAACGTTAAAACATTAAAACATTAAAACAAATCAACATCGGGATGTCCTTGTGCTTTAATGTTTATATATCTAGCACTTTTTTTATTTTCTTCAAAACATCTTCTAAATGAAAATCTGCTTTAACTAAATAAGTGGTTGCTCCTAAATCCAACGCTTTTTGGATATCATCTATATTACTAAGATTAGTTAATATAATAACCGGGATTTCAGAAGTTTTATCATTTTCTTTTATTCTTTTTAAAACTTCAAACCCGTCCATTTTCGGCAGAATTATATCAAGAAGAATTAAATCAGGACTTTCTTTTTGAGCAAGCTCCAGCCCCTTTAATCCATCTAATGAAGACACGACCTCATAACCATCTTTAGACAAAACTTCATTGAGAGCTTTTTGTAAAGTAGCTTCATCTTCTATAACAAGTATTTTTTTATTTGAATTCATATTATTTTTTAAATGATTAAAATATGCTTAAATAAAATAATTATTTGAAATTTTAGGATTTACGCGCTTACTATCATCCTAAGTTTATTAAAGGATATTGTCTGTATAAACATAACGCTTCAACAGACTCAGCATAACATTAGGTTTAATCTTCAACTACTGGCAAAGTAAACCAGAAAGTGCTTCCTTTCTTTTTTTCAGATTTAAAACCAATTTTACCTTTAGAACTTTCGATCGCGGCTTTAGCTATATAAAGACCCAATCCAGTTCCAATAGTTTGTTTCTTTACTATGCCGTTTCCCCTAAAAAATTTGTCAAAAATTCTCGCTTGTTCTGTTTTAGAAATTCCCAATCCATTATCCTCCACAGAACAATAAACATTTCCATTTCTATTCTCTAAAAAAACTTTAACAACGCCTTTTTCGGAAGTCGTATATTTTATGGCATTATCAACAAAGTTTTGAATAACCATTTTAATTCTTATTGGATCCGTTTTAACTCTGCTCACCTCTCTGTTAGCATCAATAATAAGTTTAACATTGTTCGCCATAGCGAAAGAATTTAATTCCTTCACAACGATTGTAATAATTTCTTTCAGATCAATATCTTGAAAATTAATTTCCATTTTCCCAGACTCAATTCTAGAAACATCCAAAAGATCGTTAATTAATCTTATCATTCTAGATGTGCTTTCTTGAATATCTTTTAAATATTCTTCCTGCTTACCATTCAATTCTCCAATTCTGTTGCTTGCTAAAACATCCGATGCCCAGCGCATCCCAGAAAGAGGGGCCTTGAGTTGGTGAGATACAATTGAAACAAACTCTGATTTAATTCTATTAACCATTATAATCTGTTCAACTCCTCTAATAATTGACGACCCAATAACAAAAATCAATAAACTCACAACGCTGACACTTACTACAATCAACTCTGGACTATCATACTTACTGGCAATCACATATATTCCAACCATTGAAGATATATTTATAACTCCCATTATCACAAATAAGAAACCCGGACATTGCCAAACACCCAATTTAAATTCTCTACACTCCTCAAAACCAAAATCTATTTTACGAAAAAAATCTTTTAACATTTTGTTTTTTATTTATAACGTTTTTATTATAGCACAAATTTTGTTTTTAGTAAAATTAAAAACAAGAACACGGGGATACAAGATACAACAACCAAAAAATAATCAGTAATCAGGCTCTGACAATCAAACCGAAGTTTGATTATTGATTATTGGATCTTTTTTGATTTTTGTATCTTATATCTTGTGTTCTTGTTAAGTTCTGTCGCGAGAACTGTTTTTTAAACAGTCTCTTTTGTTTTAAAAATTTATAAATATTATAACTATATACTTGCCTGACAATTTTCCCCTATTACCATTTCATTGCCATATGGAATAGAATGCGCTTTGTCTGTGACAGAAGAATTTCTACCGATAACGCTATTAACAATTCTGTTTTTCGTGAAAATATTTGCCTGCTCCATTATTAACGAATTCTCTATTTCGGCATTTTGGATTTCAACATTATTTCCAATAGAAGTTCCGGGTCCAATATAACAATCCTTGATTAAACATCCATCGCCGATAACTACCGGACCGCGAATTAGGCTTCTTCCTACTGCCCTGGTATTTTTTCCTATTTTAACTCTTCCTTCTATTTTAACGCTTTTTTCCACAAATCCTTCAATCGCCAGACTGTCCTCATTCTCATTTTTTTCAAAAACACAGTTTTCCAAAACAAAACTGTTTCCATTTAAAAGGTCTTTAAAATTTCCCCGATCTTTCCACCACTCGCTGATTTGTTGGTAATCAACTTTGTAATTATTGCTTATCAAATAATTATGAACATCTGAAATTTCATATTCTCCACGCGAACTTAAGCTCAAAGATTCAACGGCCTTAAAAGCATTGTGATCGTAAATATATGCCCCAGTTACCGCAAAATCGCTCTTAGCGTGCATCGGTCTTTCTTCCACTTTTGTTATTTTACCATCTCTAATTTCCGGCACGCCGAACATTTGAGGATTATCTACCTTCGCCAGCATTAATAACGCGTTTGATTTTTCCTCAAAAAACTTGTTGATTGACTTTTGTAAATCTTCTTTTAAAACAATATTGTCGCCCAAATATAAAATAAACGGATCACCGCCAACGAAATCTTTGGAAATTTTCAAAGCGTTTCCCACACCCAATAATTCTTTTTGAATAATATATTTTATATCTATTTTCCATCTACTGCCATCTCCAACTACGCGTTGGATTAAATTGTCATTTTCGCTAATTATGATCGCGATTTCTTTCACTCCGACCGATACTAAATTTTCAATGCCATAAAAAATCATCGGACGATTTCCCAAAGGAATCAAATGTTTATTGATCGTATGGGAGAACGGCCTCTGTTGATTGTTACGCGCCGCGGGAATAACCGCTTTTTTTATAGTGGATTTAATAGGTAGACTCTCAGTCTTTTTGTCCACAGACACCAAATGCCCAAAAATATCTTTCTCGTTTTCTAAAATTCTATTTTTAACTTTCTCAAAAATTTCAATCGCCCCCGGCACATCTTCAATTTTTGTCCGATCGTAATCTTCAGGATCATACTTAGTTGATCCAGTTCCCGCAACCACTGCTTGTTTATCAGTTAGAGGCCAAAGAACATGATAAACACCCGGAGAAATGGCAATCTGCGCCGCCATTTCTTTGTCTATTGTATATTCCGGAATTCCCAAATCTAAACCTAATTTATCATACCCTAAAATAACAGTATAGCTTTCGCCAAATGTCGGCGAATTTTTATCGAAATCATAAAAATACCAAAGAGCCGTCCCGCCCAAAGTAAAAAAGTTTTCTTTGAGTTTAAAATGATAGTGCCCGCCGCGCGCGACAAATCTTTTTGTGGCGATAGAAGCATGAATATGTTTAATTCCCTCAGAATAAAGCGGGCTATCCGTTCCGCCTGGCGCCATATCACAATAACTCCCGCGTTTATCGGAAACAACTTTATTAAGATATAAATTTAATCCCTTAATGGGAGTTGTGATGTGTTTAATAATCATTTTAGCAAAATTAAAAAATTTAAAAACTTTTTTGTCATTCCCGCACTGAAATAAATTCAGCATAAACTCCAGCAGAAATCCAGTAAGTCTCAATAAATAATAATTATCGTAGTAATTTTATTAAGTGAGACTGTCTGGATCCCAGACATTTTTTCTAAAGCTATCGCTTTAGAAAAAATTCTGGGATGACAAAATAGTTTTGAAAGATTAAATATACTTCACAAATTCCTCGTTCTTTTCTTTTATTCCGTCGATCCAATCAATGTTATGCTGATACCATTCAATTGTTTTTGGCATTGCTTCTTCGAAAGTATGCGACGGGACCCAGCCAAGTTCCTTACC
>DAOWHY010000024.1 GCA_030641185.1 Candidatus Moraniibacteriota bacterium
AAGAATTTAATATCGGTTTAATGAAACATCTGCTTTGGCACAATACGGAAAGACCTCATTTTGGAATTGACTTACAAACTCCTGTTAATTTTATTCAAGCTAACCATTCTAAAGACTGCAATATGTACTTGACGGATACATTCACTTGACAATATTTATATATCATCTATTATTTATTTAAACCCTTAACAAAGGGAGGTAATAAGAAATGAACAATAAAAGAAAAGGATTAATCGCCGTTCTAATCACGGGGTGTTTAATTACCCTAATTGGAACGGTAATGAGCTCAGCTCTTGAGCTCAACATAGTTAATGGATCTGGAATCATTCTTGTTTACTTAAGCAGAAAAGCATTAAGAATTCAAGAAAATCACAAATTCATCAGCACAAATGATCTGTCAGGACAATGGGCTCCGATGAAAAGAGAAGCAGGAGTAATTTTCTGCGTAAGCGGGATAATTTTAGCCATAACGGCTACAGCAATCATTGGCATAGCTATAAATATAGCAACTGCCACTGGTATTGTTATTTTCTTGTTTGGAGCAGGAAAATTAACGAAACCAAGAGCTCTTAGTCATCATACCGACTCTGTGATATGGTTGATGAGGATTGCTGATTTCCCTTCTGAGCTTATCTCAAAAGCACAAAGTATGAAAAAACGGCGGGTTGCGACTTAGATCGCAACCATTTTTTTATGCAAAATTTGGGTTGACATAAATTTAATTTCGTGTATTCTCGTAATAGAGTCTACTACCATACAAAGGAGGATTAAAGAAAATGAAAAATAAGATATTTGTATTTCTGTTGATTGTCTTAATATCAGCAACGGGTAGCGGATGTTTAAGTGGAGAAGAAAGAGAAGCATATCAAACAGAATTTGATAAAATTTTGCCTTTGAATGAGAGTATCGAAATAGAAGATATTTATCCAACAGAAACAAAGGAATTTGGGGGATATCTGGTAATAAGAGGTCAGATAGAAGAAGTGCATGAAGAAATTATTGAAGAACCGTGTTACGATAGTAATGAACAGTTCATTATAGCATATAATATTCTTTTCAGTGACGGCAAAGAAGCGCATTCACTACTGGCAATAGGCACAAATGAATACAAAATAGCATATATGGAAGGAGGTATCAATAGAATTGTTATACATAAAGGTAATTCTCGTATAAAAGAGATTACTTATTAAGTGAGGTTACTAGTGAAAGCTATATCGCAAAAGCAATAAAATTCAAAATGAGTCAAAAAACTCAGTGTGTTATAACTTAAGTTATATCACACTTTTTTTATCTTCTTCCTTATCACACTAAAAACTTCAGGGACTTTACTAACCTCAACATAAACCATCCTCTCCTGCCCGCCATGAGCGGATTTTAATTTTTCAAAAGTTTTATCGTCATAAATATTTTTGATTTTACAGAATATATTTTTATTATTCGGCTGAATAAATTCAACCCTATCGCCAACAAGAAGCGCGTTGTGAACTTTGATTTTGATTAGATTTTTCAGCCCGTTTGAAAGCTGGAGTTCAGGTTTTAACCCGTAAGAAGATTCGCATTGCTTAAACTTAGAACTATTACACTCTAAAGAGTGAACTCCAGATTTTATACAATCTACTTCAACCACTTCCCCCACAAATTCATACTCCTCTTTCGTATGAGAAAATCTTGTTTCCTGTCCTTTATATTTACACTCCCCAAATAAAAACCCCGTCGTAAAAGTTCTGTTTACAAGTTTCTTTAAATCGCTTTTTAATTTTTTTATTTTTAGTTTTTTATTTTTATCATTGGTTTTTATATTAAGCGCTGTTTTGTAAATTTTTACAACCTGCGCTAAATAATAAACGCTCTTGGCTCTGCCTTCAATTTTAAATGAAGTTATCCCGGCGTTTTTTAATTCGTCTAAATATTCAATCAAGCATAAATCTTTGGAATTTAAGAAATAAGTTCCGTGATTATCCTGCTCAATCGGCATATATTCATTTGGCCTTTTTTCTTCAACAAGCTGATATTTCCAGCGGCAATTCTGCGCGCAATCTCCGAGATTTGAACTTCTTCCAGTTTGCCAGGAACTTAGAAAACATCTTCCCGAATATGCCATACACATCGCGCCGTGAACAAAATATTCCAGTTCTAACTTTGGAACTTTTTGATGAATTTCTTTTATTTCCTCAAGAGTCACCTCCCGCGCCAAAACTATTCTTTTAATCCCCTGCTTAAACCAAAACTTCGCCGCTTCGGAATTAGTCGTATTTGCTTGCGTAGAAAGATGAATATTGACATCAGGTAAAATATTTTTTACTACTTCCACCACTCCAACATCTGAAACGATCAAAGCGTCTGGCGGGTTTTTTCTTAGAGTTCGCAAATGCTTTTTAAGATTATCCAAATGATGATTATGCGCGAATATATTTATCGTAATATAAATCTTCTTATTTTTAGAATGCGTATAACTTATCGCTTCGCTTATATTTTTCTCATCAAATTTATTTATCCTCGCCCGCAAACTAAAATCAGGCAACCCCGCGTAAACCGCGTCTGCTCCAAATTCCAAAGCATATTTTAATTTCTCAAAACTCCCCGCCGGCGCAAGAAGTTCTGGTTTATTTAAACATTTTAACATGATAACATTTTAACATAATTTAATTTTATTGTTAATTGTTGTTGTACGCTGTCATTGCGAGAAGCCTGAGCGAGCGTAGCGAACGAAATGGCGACGAAGCAATCCCGTAATTTAATTCATTGCGCGTAGTTACGGGATTGCTTCGTCATTCCGTTTCGCTATCGCTCAACTTCATTCCTCGCAATGACAGTTTATAAACAGATAGCCAAAATCGCAAATCTATGCTATAAATAAATCATAAATAAGCGAAACTAATATCTATGTATTTAAAAAAACTTGAAATTTCTGGCTTTAAATCCTTTGCAAATAAAACTGTTTTGGATTTTCCTCATGGAGTTACAGCCGTAGTCGGTCCGAATGGTTCTGGAAAATCAAACATTGCCGATGCGATAAAATGGGTTTTAGGAGAACAGAGTATGAAAAGTTTGCGAGGGAAAAAAAGCGGCGATGTGCTTTTTACAGGCAGCGACAAAAAGACAAAAATGAGCTCGGCGTCCGTATCCTTATATCTTGATAACCGCGACAAAAAAATACCGCTTGACTATGAAGATGTTATTTTAACAAGGAAGCTTTTCCGAAACGGAGATAGTGAATACTTAATAAACAAAAGTCGCGCGCGACTCATAGATATTATAGATTTGCTCGCAAGATCAGGCGTTAGTCAAAAGGGATATTGTGTTATTAATCAAGGAATGGCAGATTCAATTTTAACGGCAACGCCGGCTGAAAGAATGGTTATTTTTGAAGAAGCGACAGGCGTCAGAAAATTCCAAATAAAAAAACAACAATCAATCAATAAGCTTGAGTCCACAAAAAAGAATTTACAGCGTGTTGCTGATTTATTAAACGAGATAGAACCGCGGTTAAATTCTCTCAAAAGACAAGCGAGTAGAGCGCAAAAAAGAGGCGCGATTGAAGAAGGCTTAAAATCCGAACAAAAAAAATTGTTTACGTATGTTTGGACAAAGCTTAATAATGATAATAGAAAATATGGATCTGAAAAAGAAAAACTAGGGGAAAATATTAGAGAATACTCCAAAGAAATAGGTAAGATAAAAAATAAACTAGCTGAAACTGAAAACAACAGCAACAGCTACACGACAGAATTTGAACAACTGCAGAAAGAAATAAATTCCTTGCGAGAAACTATAAACGAATTCCAAAAAAACTTGTCTATCACAGAAGGAAAAATCCAAGTGGAAGAAGAGAGAAAAAAAGAAACGGAGAAGCCGGAATATATGCCTATAAATTTGGGCTATGTTAAAAATAAACTTTGCAATTTGGTTTCGGTATATGACAAACTTTTTGATTTAATAAAAAAATTGGCTAATTTAGAAGACATTGAATCAATTCGCGCAAAAGGATCTGAAGTTAAAAAGAATATGGAAGATATTTTAAAAGAGATTGAAAATGGAAAAATTACTCAGAAAGATAGAAAAATTGTATTTGATGATAGTAATATTAAAAGATTAAAAACCGAAAAATTTGAGATATCAAATAAAATCAGAGAATATGAAAAAGAATACGGAGAATTTAAAGACAGAATATACGAATTAAATAAAGATGAGCGGGAGAAAAGAGAAGTATTTTTTCAACTTGAAAAAAATTTACAAACAAAACAAGACGCTCTTAATAAATTTAAAGATGCTCTTAATCAAATAAATATTGAGTTGGCAAAATTTGAAGTTAGAAAAGAAGATTTGATAAATGAGATTAAAGATGAAATAGGAAACAATGAAATTTTGAAAAAGATACAAGACGAAACATTTGAAGATAACTCAGAAGAGTTTCAGTTTGATAATTTTGACCAAGAAGAATCAAAATTGAAAATAAAGAAATTAAAAATTCAATTTGACCAAATCGGCGGAATTGATCCGTTAATAATGGAAGAATATGAAGAAACGAAAAAAAGATTTGATTTCCTATCAGCGCAATCAAATGATCTTGAACAAGCGTCAGAGTCATTAGGAAAGGTAATCGGAGAATTAGACGAGAAGATTGAAATCATCTTCAAATCCTCATTTAAAAAAATCAGCGAGGAATTTAATAAATATTTTAAAATAATTTTTGGAGGAGGAAAAGCAAATTTATCTGTGAAATATTCTGATTTTAAAAAAGAAGAAAATAATGACACGGAAAATGATCCTGAAAAAACTGAAGCGGATGAAAAACAAAAAATTGCCGGCGTTGAAATAAATGCCTCTCCTCCAGGAAAGAAAATAAGCAGTTTAGACATCCTTTCGGGAGGAGAGAGAGCGTTAACGTCTATTGCGATTCTTTTTGCAATAGTATCAAATAATCCACCGCCATTTTTAGTTCTTGATGAAATTGACGCGGCTTTAGATGAGTCAAATTCTGAAAAGGTTGCAAAAATTAACAAAGAGGTTGCTTCTAAGACACAGCTTATTATTATCACGCATAACCGTGAAATGATGAGGCAAGCAGGAGTTTTATACGGAGTTACTATGGACAATAACAGCATTTCAAAAATAATTTCCTTGAAATTGGATGAATTATAAAATGTCATTGCGAGGAGTAAAATTATCTGAAGGATAATTGAACGACGAAGCAATCCCGTAACTACGCGCGAGGAGTTTAATCACGGGATTGCTTCGGTCGTTGCGACTCTCTCGCAATGACATTTTGTAATTCAAGTAATTTAACTAAATCACAATATGAAAAAAGCAATACTAGTAATATTAGACGGTTGGGGAATTAGTGAAGAAACAGTCGGCAACGCAATAACAAATGCTTCAACTCCAAACATGGATATGTTTAAAAAGTTCTATTTTTACACAAACCTACAGGCCTCTGGAATGTCAGTCGGTTTGCCGTGGGGAAGAATGGGTAATTCAGAAGTTGGACACTTGATTTTAGGAGCTGGAAAAATATTATACCAAAACTTGCCAAAAGTTTCTTTGGCAATTCAGGAAAAAACTTTTTTTAAAAATGAGGTTTTGCTTAAAGCGATTATACATGCCACTGCCAACAATTCCAACATTCATTTAATGGGCTTAGTGAGCGATGGCGGAGTTCATAGCCATATAGATCATCTTTACGCTTTATTGGAACTTTTAAAAGCGAGTGGGATAGACAAAAATAAAGTTTTCATCCATATTTTTACAGACGGAAGAGACACAAATCCAAGATCAGCGGTTGGGTTCGTTTCAAATTTAATTAGAAATATAAAAGAGGAAAACTGGCCAGGAAAAATTGCCAGCGTAATGGGAAGGTCTTATGCTATGGATAGAAATAAAAACTGGGACAAAACAAAACTTGCTTATTACTGTATGGTAAATGGGGTTGGTAAAAAAGCAAGTAATCCGATAGATGCTCTTGAAAAATATTATGCAAGCGAAACGACAGATGAGTTTATAGAACCAACGCTTATTACCGATGAGAATAATAACTTTAATTTAATCAAAGAAAACGACTCTATTGTTTTTTTTAATATAAGAGAAGACAGAGCGCGCCAGCTTACAAGATCTTTTGTCATAGATAATTTTTCTGATTTTGACCGCGGTAAAAAAATGTCAAATCTCTATTTTGCCACAATGATGGAATATGAGAAAGGATTGCCTGTTAACGTCGTTTTTCCTGCTGAAAATGTTGCTTGTCCATTAGGTAGGGTATTAAGCGAAATTGGAATTAAGCAATTAAGAATTGCCGAAACAGAAAAATACGCCCATGTAACTTATTTTTTCAATGGCGGAAAAGAAAAACCGTTCAAAAATGAATTTAGAATGGTTATTCCTTCCAAATCGGTCGCGAGCTACGACCAAATTCCAGAAATGAGCGCGGAAGAAATTACCAACTGCGCCATAAAAAAGATTGAATCTGGAATGTTTAATTTTATTCTTATGAATTACGCTAATGCCGATATGGTAGGACATACGGGAAATCTAAAAGCATCCATAAAAGCAATAGAGTTTCTTGATAAGTGTCTTGGCAGATTATATAAATCAGCTTTAGAAAATAGTTTTACTCTTGTAATAACAGCCGATCATGGGAATGTTGAGGAAATAATCAATCCAAAAACTGGAGAAAAAATAACTGAACATTCTACAAATCCTGTGCCCTTTATAGTCGTTAGCGCGCAAAACAAATTAGACGAGGAAAAATTATTGGACGATGATAATGTGACTTATGAAAATAATATCAACGGGATGCTTTGTGATGTCGCTCCGACAATTTTAGATATTATGGAAATAAAAAAACCAGACGAAATGACTGGAAAAAGTTTATTAAGCTAATCTTTATAACTATTAAAAATTATGAGTATAGAAATTATAGGATTTATTTTAACTACAACAGGTGAAATTTTGCTTGGCGCAATGGTGCTTATAATCCACTGGCACATTTTAAAAGAACATAGAATAGACGCGGATGTTTTAAAACAAATGAAACAAGAACAATTTTTGGGAGCTTTCGCGATTATTTCTATTGTAACCGGGTTTTTCTTGCAGGTTTTTTATAAGATATAGTGCTATAGCTTGAATTATGAACTGTCATTGCGAGAAGTGAAATTATCCGAAGGATAATTGAACGACGAAGCAATCCCGTGACTACGCGTGAGGAATTTAGTCACGGGATTGCTTCGTCGTCTTTTCACTCACTGCGTTCGTTCAGACTCCTCGCAATGACAGAAAAATTACTAACATTACTATTTAGAATACTTTTCTCTCCACTCCTCTATCTTTTGATGATTACCGCTTAATAAAACTTCTGGAACTTTCCAGTTTGTTTTTTTATCTGGAGAAAAAAATTCTGGCTTAGTATAATGCGGATATTCCAAATAATCTTTTTTTGAAAACGATTCTTCTTTTATGGATTCTTTATTGCCAACAACGCCTTCAATTAATCTTGAGACAGAATCTACAACAGTCATCGCTGGGATTTCACCGCCTGTCAGAATATAATCACCGACAGAAATTTCCTCGTCGGCTAAATATTTCGCCACTCGCTCGTCAACTCCTTCATATCTCCCGCAAATTAAAACTAGGTTATCCAATTTGGAAAATTTCCTCGCCATTGCTTGATCAAACTTCTTCCCTTTAGCAGACAATAAAATAATTTTAGTTTTATTGTTTTTATTCTTGATTCTTAATTCCCGCTTCTTAATTCTATTTTTAAAACATTTTAATTTATTCTTGCCAACAATTTTTACCAGCGCTTTATAAATCGGTTCAATCTTAAACACCATTCCCGCTCCCCCGCCATAAGGAGTGTCATCAACGGTTTTATGTTTATCTTTTGCATAATCTCTTAAATTATGCACATTTATTTTGATTAATTTATTTTTCTGTGCCCGCGCTAAAATGCTTTCATTAAAATATGAATTGAATATTTCTGGGAAGATTGTGATGATATCAAATTTCATAATAATCTCAAGTTAATTTAGATTGTGATCTGTCATTGCGAGGAGCCTGAGTGAGCGTAGCGAACGAAAAGGCGACGAAGCAATCCCGTGATTATGCACAAAGAATTTAATCACGGGATTGCTTCGTCATTCCACTACGCTATCGCTTCGTTCCATTCCTCGCAATGACAGTGAAATCTTTTAATATTACTAATAAAAAAACCGCACTATTCAAAACATAACACGGTTTTTTGATATTGTAAATCTAAAGATTATAACTTCAGATCGTTAACTACATCTTCAACATTTTCACTTTTTTCAACTCTTTCAGTTCCTTCGCTTCTTTCCGCTCTCTGGTGTTGGCTACCTTCTGGTTCAATAATTTTGAAGTTAACTCTGGCATTGCTCTTCGCTCCGATAACTCTCAAAAGAGTTCTGATGGATTTTGCGGTTGAGCCTTGTCGGCCGATGACTTGTCCCATATCGGCCGGATTGATTTTAAGAGAGATAAGTACTCCCATTTCATCAACAGTCCTGTCGATTTCAACATCATCTGGATTGTCAACGATTGCTTTTACTACGAATTCTACGAATTCTTTATCGTTTGTTGTTTCACTCATAATTCTGATTTTCTGATTAATCCAAACAAATCTATTTACTAACAAATAAATGTTAGCGATTTGCCTGAAACTGATTAACTGATTTTTGTATTCTGTAAACTTGCAGTTGTTTTGACTATCGACCTTTGTCTTGCCCGCAACATATAAATTACCAGCAAAATCATTATTTGTCAATCGTTACTGCTTTTACAATTATACAACAGTGTATTACGATGTCAATGTTTATTTTTAAATTATTTTTATTCTAATTTTTTTCTTCTTTCTTTTCATCTTCTACTTTCTCGTTTTTATTTTCCTTAGTATCCTTTTCTTCTTTTTTCTCTTCCGTTTTATTTTCTTTTATTTCTACTTCCTCTTTTTTCTCTGGTTCTGTGGGTTCCGCAATTTTCTTTTCTGTAATTTCTTCTTTTTTGTCCTCTCCTTTTTTCTTCTTCGGTTTCCACGAAGTTACTTTTTTTCCTTTAATAATTCCCGCGTCAACCAAAAAATTATGGATTGTCGCAGACGGTTTCGCGCCTTTGGAAATCCAATATTCTATTCTTTCTTGTTTAAAAATTTTCTCTTTAGTGTGCGGATTATAATGCCCCAAAATCTCAATAAATTTTCCTGTCGGCGCTCGATGTCCATCAGCAACAGTTATTCTGAATTGGGCTTTATTTTTCTTTCCCACACGGCTTAATCTTATTCTCAACATAGTATGTTTTCATTAACTTGTTAATTGAATCACTTTCGTATCATAGTTTATATTTTGATCTGTGTCAACTTTAATCATATAAACATGCAAACATTTTAACATTTAAACATAATTTTAAATTGGTTTATTTTTACAAATCCAGAACTTTTACTAATTGCTTGATCATTGAAATCACTACCGGTGGAGCCATTAAACTATGAGATGGAATTCCATCCTCGTTAGAAATTGTCCATGGCTTTTCAATAATTCTCACTTTTTCATTTTTTTCATCCCACTCATAATTATATTCTGGCGTAAGCTCGTAATCATCAACACATTCTTCTATGTCTTTTACTGGAACAGTGTTTCTTAATAAAACTTTCGGCATTCCGTGAAGTGAAAATGCTTTTTCCATTAGTTCTCCGTCTAATTTTAATCTTTCTTTAATCGGTTTAATTCCAAATTCGTCACCTTCTTTTCTGACCATTCTCACCTGCTGGCACTCGGGATTATCACAGAGAAAGAAAAATTCTTTTTTTTCCTTGTCGTATCTAATATTACCTTCCTTAACTGGCAGCAATTTTAAATTTCTTGGTGTGTTACACTTCGGACAGATTAACCGCCATTTAATTCTCTCGTCAAGCACATTTTCTGGAACATTAATTAAAATAAAAATATCGGCATCATATCTATAACCAGCAAGATCTCTAAAAAACAGGGAATAAGAAATCTGATCAAGTCCTCTTGGAAAGCCGTCAATAAAAAGAGTCTTCTTTCCAAGTTGATCTATTTTTCTTTTTACTAACGCCAGAACAAATTCTGTCGGCAAAAGGATTTTTGTGCTTCTGTCTGAAAACGAATTTAAAACCTCATCTATAGAAATATATCCTCTGTAATTTTTCCTTAAATATTTTTCTACTTCCTTCCTCTTGTCTTCATCTTGCATTTCTTCTTCAACTTCTCTGACCATATCGCCAACCGAAATATGGCTGATATATTCTTTTCCAATAACTTCACTAAACATTTTAGAATAGGTTCCTTTGCCAGCATTTTTCTTTCCTAAAAGATAAGCAATGAAGCTGTTATTCTCTTTGAAAAACATTCTTAACTTTTCAATTTCTTTTCCCGCTTTTACTGTAAAATATTTTTCTCTTTCTACTGGATCTGATAAATCAAACTTTTGATTAATCCCATCCATTTTTGTCTTACAAATTGGAACTTCCATTTTTTTCAAATTAATTATTTATAATCTCTTTATATCACAATTTTTACAATTAGGCAATGCTTTTGTCATTCCCGCGAAGACGGGAATGACAAAAATAAATATTTTTTTTGAAAAATGCTCTCGGACTAAAGTCCTCGCTCCAGCATCCTAATATCCTAATATCCAATCCCCCATTTCATCCGTCCGAAAAATTTCAATATTCATATTTTTTAACCGATTTAATAATTCTTGAGCAGGATGACCATAACTATTTTTCCCTACAGAAATTATCGCTTTTTCCGGTTTGACTGATTTCAGGAATTCGTTTGAAGTTCCATATTTACTCCCATGATGCGATACTTTTAATATTTTCGCTTCAAGGTTTATATTTTGAGATATTAGATCTTTTTCCACTGGAAACCCCGCATCGCCAGTAAATAATATTTCAGCTCTTTCGGGCTGAAGCCCTTGCTCCAAATCAACAACAAGCTTTAACACAATTGACGCGTCATTACTATCCTTAACCTCTTTATCTTTTAAACTCTCAAAAGGATATAAAACAGCCATTTCTATATTTCCCGCTTTTATTCTCTGTCCGAACTCTGCGTATTTCACGGGAATATTTTTTTCTTCAATTAATTTATCCCATTCCTCACAAATCGCCTTCTCGCATTTTATTCCTGTTTCCAAAATCTGTTCCACTTCATAATATTTCAAAACTTCTACTAATCCGCCAATATGATCTTTGTCTGGATGGGTCATAATTACCAATTCAATTTTTCGATCATAAAGCGGCAGATGCTCCCCGAGTTTATTCAAAATATCTTTTCCATCTCCCCCATCTATCAAAATTTGTGTGTCTTTTGAAATATCAATCAACGCTGCGTCTCCCTGCCCAATATCAAGAAAAATTATTTTTGTTTTTTCGTTTTTATTTTCACCAGAATTATCCCGCCAAAAAGCCAAGCCAGCAAATGCGATTGTTAGGAAAAAAATTATTAGAATTAGATAAAAATGTTTTTTCATTTAATTACTTCTGTGTTCGTCTGTGCCTTTAGTCAGTGTTTTTCAGTGTCCTATTATTTAATAGCACACAGACGAACACTAACTAAAGGCGCTGAAAAACACAGATTATTATTTGTATTTTTTTATCTCTCCAAAATTCACCAACCCTACCAAACCCAAATAATAAACCCCGATAAACAAAAATCCAAACTTCTCAAAACTCACAAAACCAAAAGGCAAACCAGCAAAAATTTTTATTACTTCAATTTGATAAAACAAAATCAACCAGATTGGCCAGGATAGTATTTGCGCAGTGAGTAAATTTACAGAGCCAATTATAATGAGCAAAAATCCACCAAGCATAACGATTGGCACGAACGGCAAAATCAAAACATTAGCAAAAACAGAAAGCAAAGAAAAACTTCCAAAGCTGTTAATAATAATTGGCAGAACAGCGGCTTGCGCGGAGATGGTTATTAGAAAAATTGTTTTGATATTTAGAGCGTTTGAATATTTTTTTAAAAGATCATCTAATCTGGGAAAAATATAAATTATACCAAAAACCGCGGCAAAAGAAAGTTGAAAGCCAGTATCGTAGCGCAATAAATTTGGATTATATAAAAGCATTAAAACTCCCGCGAAAATAACCGCGTTGCCGGCGTTAGTTAATCGACCGACTTTTACCGCAAATAATACCAATCCGCCCATTACCGCCGCGCGCGTTGCCGAGGGAGGAAAACCAACCAAGGTGACAAAAAATATTATTCCCAAAATAGAAAAATAAAAAGCGTAGTTTCTATTTAAGCCAAGAGCAAGTAAAATATACATCAAAGAAACAGCCACGATTGTCATATGTAATCCTGAAATTGCGATAATATGCCTCGTCCCGGTTTTGTTAAACGCTTCCAAAACTTTATCGCTTATGTCTGATTTCACCGCCAGCGTCATCGCGCTGACAATCCCGGCTTGCGGCTGGGGAAATATTTTTTTAATCAAATTATTCGCGTATTTTCTGTAATCAGAAATTTTATTATAAAGCCCTCGCTCATTTTTTTCTTTTAGTTCTATTTTTGGATAATACAAAATATAATAAATATTTTTCGCCAACAAATAATTTCTATATTCAAATCCCTTGAAGTCTTCGGGAATTTTTATTTTTCCCTGCAAATAAATTATATCACCCAAATCATATTCCGGATATCTTTCTGCGTAAATAATAATCTTGCCGTCAATTTTATTAGTGTTTATATTCTCTGTATTTTCTATATCCCCAATTATTATCTTCTGCTTGCCGTTTTTAATTTCCGGCATTTCAAAGATCCTGCCGCTTACTAATATTTTTTCACTATCTAACTTACTAATCTTCAAAATTTCCGCTTCGTTTAACTTCACGCTTTCAATCCTCGCAAATCCGAGCAACAAAAATACAATTAACAAAAACAATATTTTTATTTTCTTATTTTTCCCAGATAAAAAAATAAGCGAGATAAACAATCCCGCTAATAAAAATAAAAGCCAAACTTGAATTGAAAAATAAGAACCAAGAGAAATTCCGAAAATGAAAGAAAGGCAGATGAAAAGAAATGTTTTGGATCTTGTCATACGAATTAAAATTACATCAAGACCTTAACCACCTTCTCCTTGCTCTTCTCCCCCTTAATTATTTCAATTCTACTTTTACTAACCCCTAATTTTTCAGCCAATAATTTTATCAACTCCTTATTTGCTTTTCCCTGAACTGGAACAGCGGTTAAATAAATTTTTAAAAACGGCAAATCATTTTCATCATTGCCGTTTTTGTTTTTAAATTCAAGATCTAAAGAATTTAATTCGTCTAATCCGATAATTTCATTCCTTGAAGATCTGGTGATAACTTTGCATTTGAATTTCATATAGATGAAATATTAACTGTCATTGCGAAGAAGCCCCGCAGGGCGACGAAGCAATCCCGCAGCTACACGCGAGGAATTTAATCACGGGGTTGCGGAGCCTGTGCCGTATTTTATTACGGTATCGCCTTCTCGTTCGCTATGCTCACTCAGGCTCCTCGCAATGACAGCAGGCAAATCTCAATCTAAAATAACCACATTCCCGCAATGTTCTTTGATTTTATCAGCAATAATTTCAAGATCTTCTTTTGAATACGGTTTTACTTTTTTGAATTCTTCATTAAGCGTTACTTCCGACTTAAAATCCTGTATGGAGTAGCGGTATAATTTTGAAAATGTTTCAGGATTTATTTTATTTACCCATTTTATCATCTCGTCAAAATCGTCAATTCCCACAATTCCTGGCGCTACTGTTGTTCGCAATTCCATTTCAGCATTACTTTTTGTTATCAAGTCTATACTTGCGCCGATATTTTCCGCGACATTATCTTTTCTCGTTAAAACTTCATACTTCTTCGGAGATGTTTTTAAATCCACCGCCCAATAATCAACCAACTTTTTTTCGGACAGATCTTCTACTATTTTGGGGTGAGAAGCGTTAGTATCAATTTTTACTAAAAATCCCAGCTCTTTAATTCTTTTTACAAATTCAGCTAATCCCGGCTGTAATGTCGGCTCTCCGCCCGTTATGCAAACACCGTCTAAATCATTTTTTCTGGAACCTAAAAATTCAAAGATTTCTTCTGCTTTTATTTTATTTCCGTAATTGATTTTTTTGGGATCTACTATTTCAGGATTATGGCAATATGGACAGCGAAAATTGCACCCCATCGTAAAAATAACCGCGGCAATCTTTCCCGGATAATCAAGAAGCGTAAATTTTTGAAATCCTCCGATAAACATAAATTTTATTCTACCCAGCTTTAGCTGAGGGTTCACTGGGCTTCAACCCAGCGAAACTTAAATCACTAAATTAGTTTTTAAATCTAATAATATTTAATTTTTTATTCTACTTTCTTTTCGCGAGGTTAAAACCTCTATAACCCTCAGCTAAAGCTGGGTAGAATCATTTTTAAACCGCCGCTGTGATAATATCAGGATATTTTGCGATATCTTTTTTCGCCAGTCTGTAAGAAGTTCCCTCGCCAGGCGTTGCTTCAAGATTGTAAAGACCTCCTGTTTCTTCCTGATATTTTACAATTTTGTCGCGCATAAATTCTAGAACTTCCTGCGCGAATTTGTTTCCCTTCTTTGTGGTAATATCCGTTTTTGATCCGAGAAAATTTAAGAGAGCTTCATTCATTCCAATAATCCCAATTGTTGAAAAATGATTACCCCAATATTCTCCTCTTTGAATCTTCATATTGGCAAGGAAATGTTTTGAATATGGATATAATCCTTTTTCCGTAAAATTCTCCAAAGTTTTTCTTTTGATTTCCAAACTTTCTTTCGCGAGATCCATCGCCTTTCCTAAACTGTCATAAAAAATTTTCTTGCTTTTAACTAAATATCCAATTCTCGGCAAATTGATCGTTACAACTCCAATCGAACCGGTAAGCGGATAAGCCCCAAATAATCCTCCTCCACGTTTATAAAGCTCTCTGTTATCAAGACGCAGCCTGCAACACATTGATCTGGCATCCTCAGGCTTCATATCGCTATTCACATAATTCGCAAAATATGGAATGCCATATTTTGCGGTCATTTCCCAAATTGGCTCAAGGTTTGGATCGTCCCAATTAAAATCTTTTGTGATATTATATGTCGGAATTGGAAAAGTAAAAACCCTGCCAGAAGCATCGCCCTCTAACATAATCTCGGCAAAAGCTTTATTTAAAAGGCTTATTTCATTTGTAAAATCTTTATACTGTTCTTTTTGCGCTTCTCCTCCAATAATTACAGCTTCATCAGCAAGAGTTGAAGGAACCGTCAAATCCATCGTAATGTTTGTAAATGGCGTTTGAAACCCTACCCTTGTCGGCACATTCATATTAAACACAAATTCCTGAATGGCTTGTTTTATGTCTCGATAAGTAAGCTGGTCGTATTTAATGAAGGGCGCGAGAAGCGTGTCAAAATTTGAAAAAGCTTGAGCGCCAGCGGCTTCTCCTTGAAGCGTATAGAAAAAATTTACAATTTGCCCTAATGCGGACCTAAAATGCTTCGGGGCTTTACTTTCGCTTTTCCCGCTAACACCGCCAAATCCATGAGCGATCAAATCCTTCAAATCCCACCCGCAACAGTAAACCGCGAGAAGTCCAAGATCATGAATATGGAAATCACCTTTGTTATATGCTTCTCTTATTTCTGGCGGATAAATTTTTTCAACCCAATATTTTGAAGTTATGACATTAGCGATATAATTATTCAAACCCTGTAGAGAGTAAGACATGTTGCTATTTTCTTTGACTTGCCAATCAATTTCTTTCAAATAATCATCAACAAGATCTACGGATTTTTTTAGAACATCCTGACTTTCCCTTAAAAGCCGATGTTGTTCCCTATAAATTATATAAGATTTTGCGGTGTCAATATAATTTTCCCTAATCAAAAAATTCTCCACGATATCCTGCACTTCTTCAACGGTCGGAATTTCGACTTTCATTTTCCCACCACCATTTCTAACGGTAAATCTTTTGCTTATTTCACAATCTACTTTCTTCGCTAATTCCTGCGCATTGCGCTTGTTTCCCTCACCAGTAGCAGTCAACGCTTTATAAATCGCCTTCACAACTTTAGCTTTTTCAAACTTAACAACCCTGCCATCCCTTTTTCTAATTTGTTTCACTTTTATTTTTTGATTCATTGGGGTTTACAGTTAGTATTATTTAATATTATTCTACCTATCTTTAGCCGAGAGCCTAAGAGGTTTTAACCTTACAAAATTTAAATTCAATAAAATTATTAAGGCTTCATTAGTCCTCCCGTACCCTGACAAACATTATTTACACATTCACACCCCGTAGGATTGCTTCCGCAAAGATATACCGCCAGACAAGCTACATTGTCTTTACAATCCAGTTTTAATTTCTGACTCCAATTTTCCAAATATTTTTTATTTATGCAAGTCATTCCTCCGCCCATGCTACAGCCACAGCAACCAGAATTAACCAAAACACAATCGTTATTATTATTACATTTAACCAATTCATTTTTGTCTAGAAAAATAACTTCTCTATTTTCCTCACAAACCTCCTGACACTCTTCTAAAGTTTTAAAAGGAGATTCAACAGAACATCCAGACACTCCTTTTTGAATACATTTCTTCGTTTCCAAATTAAACTCATATCCTATGCCAAATGATGCGCTACATATTTCATCTTTTTTCACTTTCTCCCCGCACCTCGCATCAAGCGCTGATTTTTCTTTGATTGTGAATTCGTTAGAATAAACTATACTCCAATTTTCAGGAGGAGAAAGATATCCGAAAGACGGCTTATAATTCTCAGGCACGCAAATATATTCTTTATCTTTATGTTTAATTGTATAACTGCTTCCGCCACAAGATACATCAGTCACATCTATCGCTACATCGCCAATAGTCCAAACATTTTTCATAGTGCAAGAACAACCGCAAGCCTCACACGGATTGCACTCGCCATATAATATTTCATTATTTCTTTCCCAATTTTCTTTTATTAATAAATTCTCTAACTCATTCGGAATATTTTTTTCACATATTATTTTGCCGATTTCTCTTGTTTCTATTAACTTTTGTTCTTGATAATGAAAAGCAATTCTATATTTTTCTAATCCCCATCCAGAAGATGTCCAATTAAAATTATATTCTAAATTTGATTTTAATTTGCTTTCTCCTTCCCACATACAAGATTTTGACGATGCGCTTATCCACTCCCCATTAGAAAAACCCTGTAAACCGCATCCCGCACCTTTTAAATGTTTTATTGGATTATCCAAATTATTCTTCACTGTTATTTTTACATTTTCTCCTTGCTCATATTCCATTTTATCTGTCGTAATACTCACTTCTTCAACCAACTCTTCCTTAACCTTCTCACATTTCCCATTTTCGCATTCACAAACATATCTATCAAATTCAACTTCGCAAGGCGAACAGACAATATAAAGATCCGTA
>DAOWHY010000016.1 GCA_030641185.1 Candidatus Moraniibacteriota bacterium
ACGTGGTGATAATGTCTGCGTTATCTGTTTTGGCTAAAAGCTCATTAAGATCTTTGATATCCAGATCTTCAACGATCGCTCCCACGATCAACGCATCCAAAAGAGATAAACTGCCCTGTTCTGATAAATTTTGATACAATTCACCTAATTCAAGAGAAGTGAAAACTCCAATACCATCATCTTTGACCGGATCTTCTATCCCATAACGATCCAAAAGAACCTTTATCGCATCTGTATGGGTTTGTTCTGATTTTGCAATGTTAGTAAAAATTTGTGTTCCCCATTTTTCTCCCAAAGTATTATAAACATCTCTTGCCAATTTTTCTTCTTCACGCATCAGAATAAGACCGGCAATTTCCTCCTCGCTTAATTGCGACTCTGGAATATCCTTGATCAATTCATTTCCTTCAACAAAATCGTTTTGGTCTATAATATATTCACCTGAGATTGATTGATCTTCTGGCGTATTCTGCGCTTCTTCTGTATTTGATATTTCTGGTATATTTGGTGTTTCTTGTGTTTCCGGTACATTAATATACCTAAATAATACAATTATGCTCAACAATAAAATTGCGAACCACACAAATTGTTTTTTTAAATTTTTCATAGTGTTGTTTAATTAATAAATATTTATTGATATAATAATAAATTTTCTCTATTAATTCAATATCTCTAATTTAAACCAACTATTTCTTTCACGTTCAAAAAACCAACAAAAGAATACCGGCTAGTTTTTCCCATACAAGAAACATCGGAAACTGGTTGCAAACCAGTTCCCGCAATAGGATAATGTTTATCTTTTCTACTCACTCATCTTCTCTACCACAAATAGAAAATCCACTTTACGCGTAACTCCATAGATTTGAAGCAAGGATGTTTTTGCGACATTTGGAATTATTGAAATAACTTCTCCTTTTAAGTTATTCAAAAATTGTTCCAGCTTTTCCTGATCCTCGTCCATTTTAATGTCAAGCTTATGCACTTTATATTTTGCTTTAGTCATAATATTATATTAAATATTAAAACAATCTTGTGCAGGCGGTGGGAGTCGAACCCACACCCCGAAGGACACGGTCCTAAGCCGTGCGCGTATGCCAATTCCGCCACGCCTGCGTATTGGGTTATTTTATATTAATGAGGATTTATGTCAAATTAGGTTGTAGGTAACAAAGTCATTGGCAGTAGAAATAGTCACAAGTCATATGTCATAAGCTTATGACATATGACTAATAACTTATCTTACCGCCAATGACCTTGTTGCCTGTGACCGGTTTATATCTGTGGATAACTTTTTTGTATTATTTTTTAAAAATGATAAAATAGAAAACAGGAGAGTGATAACAATGAGACTGATAAAAGATGTATTTGAGTTTTTCGGAGGAGTTATTAAACTTTTCGAAAGACCACGAACTGGCGCTGTATAACTTTGTTTTTTAAAAGTTTTCAGCGCTTTTATTTTTTTGCATTGAAAAAAATCAATATCCATTTACTGTCTGCTATTGTCTATTTACTTTTTTACAATCAGCCCATTTTAAAATCCCCTTAACCCCCTTTTTTCAAAGGGGGAATTTTAATATTCAATATTTAATATCCAATATTTTCATTCGTAAACACAATCCCATAAACCCTATCAACATCCAAATCACTATCAACAACCATCTCATTTGAATTTCCGAATAATAAATTTTCCGAATTCCAAATAACATTCCATTCCTGCGGCAATTTTATTGATCCTGAAAATTCAACATCAGAACTGCCGGGCTGTTTTTGAACTAAAACGCTATATTTATCAGCCGGCTTTGTGAAATCAGTGAAATTAATTTTATAAGGAAGTTTATATTTGTAAAAAACTTCCACTGTTTCTCCCGGACTTACATAAACCCAGTTTCCAAAAACGGTTTTTCCGGATTCTTCAAAAATCTGAGTTCCGCTATCAGTATCTATTTTGATAGTATCTTCAATTTTTTTAACATCAGGATCAATTTTGAAATCGCTGTAATCAACAGGGGGTTCATAATCCTGCCAGGTATGCCCTCTCGCTTCCAACAAAACACTTCCCAATGGCACAAGTACTCTCATATAATCACAGTTAACGCGATTATACCAATCATAATCACTTTCTCCGCCAGTGTGTTTTCTGATAATCCTAACCGTGTCTATTACAGAGCCATCGTTTGAAACTTCTGAATTGTGGATAATTTTTTCGTCTATGACA
The DNA here is from genome assembly GCA_030641185.1 of Candidatus Moraniibacteriota bacterium. Classification (GTDB taxonomy): domain Bacteria; phylum Patescibacteriota; class Minisyncoccia; order JAHIHE01; family JAGLIN01; genus JAGLIN01. Next base: position 2,216 of record DAOWHY010000016.1, read on the forward strand.
GCATCTGTTTTATAGCCGTTTATATTGCTATGCGCCACACTTAGATAATCGCCGCCGGAATCTAAGACTTGTCCTCCCCATCCCCTTTTAATTATTACATCATTTATTTCTGAATCTCTATGATAAAAAAGGATATGTTTTTCTTTAAAACTTTCTTCCATTATGCCGATAATATCTAAATATCTTTGCGCTTTTTTTTCAGAGTTTAAATCTTCAGTGTCAAACAACTCATCCATTATTTTGGGAGCAAGATCGGCTAAAATTTGTTTTGGTTTATTTCCTTCCTTGTCATATAATTCCTCAACTTGCAGCTGCGTCTCAGTAAGAAAATTATTTTTATCAATAACAATATTATATTCTGACATCTCAATCGGCCCGGTAACTTCCAGCATTTTTTCAAGTACCTTTGGTGTTATGGCTATAACACCGTCAACTGTCGGCCCGCCGGTTTTTTCATAAAATAACGCCACCTTTTTCGCGCTTGTCGGAAAATCAACAAACCAATTAGCGTCATGCATGCTCCATGCGTCGCTAATTTTTTGAATCGGAATTGGAGGAACTATTTTTTCCGTCAACTGTCCGTCTGGGTTGAATATCCCATCAATAAATAAGTTTTTTATCTTGCCGTCTTCTATATCAAGAATTCCATAACTGCCGACGAAACCTCCCGTCGCTCTCATTTCACTGCTGTTCTGAAAAAGAAGCAGATATTCTTGCGGGCGTTCACTTCCAAATATTCTAGCTATAGCCGGAAAATCGTTTGATAAATTATTGAAATTTTTAGAAATTGCCGGCAGCTGACTTTTTGCCATTTCCATTTTTTCGCGCAAATCTTCCGGAATGTAACTTATGTTTACTTCTTCTATATTTTTTTGCGCGTTGTTTAAATTAAAAGCTATATTGTTTATATCTGTTTGAAAATCAAGGACAGAATTTAGAGAAAATCCGTCTTTGTCTAAACGCGTAATTTTATCCATTAGTCTTGAAATATTTTTTCCAACCAAAGATATGTTTTCTCCAGCTTCTGCTAAATTCTCGGCTGTGGAAATGGGAGTGTCTATTGGAATATTATTTAAAACAGATGCTATTCCAAAACCAAACTCATTTATCATTTCTTTTACATTAGAAAAATTTGTTGTCGCCAAATCAAAATTTTCAACACTGTTTTCAAAATCAGAATCAACTGCCGATCGTCCCGCCGACTTCAAATAATCATATGCCTGAGTTCCGACTCCGAGAACTTTGCCTTTTTGTTCAATGCTTTTTTGAATAAAAGATAAAGAAAAAATTATTGCTGGAATAAAAAGGATTATAAAAATAAAGAACGCGAAAGATTTTTTTAATTTTAAATTAAAAACTGGAAACGCTTTTGAAGATTTTATTTTTTTATAAAAGCTGTCTTGCTTAATTTGCTTAGTTTGTAATTCAATCTTTGGTTTAAGATTCTCTTTTCTGACAATCTCATAAACTATTTTATTTTTTTTATTATCTATATCTTCTTGTCTTTTTTTTTCACCGGCAAAACAGCGTAAATCAATAACGCCTTTCATTTTTTGATCTCCTCTTTGATAAAGAAGCTTTGATTTTTTATTTGGAATAATGTCCATGATTAAAATATATTTTAGTGAATAACAATAATTTTAGTTGACTTTTTTTGTTGCTATGATAGGATTTATATAAAAGAAAATCTGGAGGGAAATAAAAATGATAGACAGAATAATAAGTATAATTATTTTATTAAGTCTTTTGTGGATCATTTTGGTCCTAAATAGAAATAATAAAAAATTAGACAAAATGTCTGCAGAAACGAAGAACAGACAAGAAATGACCCGCGAACAAGTAGAAAAAGAAATGGACGAACTAAACGAAATAAATGAACAATAATGTAAGCTGGCAACAGCTTATTTTTTTTATTTTAAAATTGAAGCCCTTACTCCAAAATAATATTCAATATCTTTCCATAAATCTCCATCGTCTCTCTCCCCATCCTCTCCCAGCTATATTTTCTAATCTGCCTAAATCCTTTTTCTCTCAATTCATTATACAACTTTTTATCAGTTAGAACCAATTTCATTTTCTCAGCCATTTCTTCTGGATTGTTTGGATTGAAATATATTGCCGCGTCGCCTAACACTTCAGGCAAACTGGTTTTATTTGAGGAGACAACCGGAGTTCCACAGGCCATAGCTTCAAGCCCGATAAGTCCGAAGCCTTCATAAAAAGAAGGTATAACAAAAATTTCCGCGGCATTATAAAACAACGGCAGCTCTTCTTGTTTTATAAATCCAGTTCTGATTATTTTTTTTTCTAGTCCTAATTTTTCCCATGTTTTTCTTACTTCCGGATAGTAAGGATCTTCTTTGCCACCTAACACGAGCTGGTAATTTAATTTATATTTATTTTTCAGGACACCAAAAGCTTTAACCAGTCCGACTAAATTTTTATGATTTCTCCATACGCCAGTGTAAAAAATAAACGGTTTTGTTATATTATATTTTTTTTTAATTTCAGTGATTTTTTGATTATTGTTAATTATTTTAAACTGACTATCAGCTCCCTCATAAATTACCTTAATTTTATTTTCCTTGATTTTAAAATACTTAACAATATCACTTTTTGTATTTTCAGAAACTGCTATTACTTTTGACGCTTTCTTAACTGATGAAAAAAATACCGTTCTAAATCCGATCTTTCTTATAACAGATTTCATTTTATGTCCGGGGAAGAAATATGGAGTGACATCATGAATGGTAACTATTGATTTTTTAAAATACAGAACCGGTGAATTAAAATGCGTAAAATGCATTAAATCCAAATTTTCTTTATATAACTCAATTGGAAATAAAATCTGTTCTTTCCATCCATACCATTTTGCGGAAACTTTTATTTTTCTTATTCTTTCATTCGGCAATTCAAAATTATCATACTCTTCGGGCAACAAAAAAATGACATAGTTATTTTCTTTGTCTAATTCAAAAATATATTTGAGCAAATGACGGATATAATTTCCAATCCCCGTCTGCGCATACCCATACATCCGCGCATCAATGCCGATTTTATATTTTTTGGATTTAGTTGACATAGTATGAATTATGTTTATAATTTTGTTGGAGGAAATGAAAATGGAAAAATACACAAAAAAGGAAATAATAACGACTGGGGCGTTTGGTATTGGCGTAGTAGTATTTTTGATAATTATCGGTACAGTAGAATTATTGCGCGAAATATTATTTACTGTTCGAAAAACATTATTCTTAATAGAAATTATAATCGGGATATTTCTAATACCATTCGTTTTATTAACACCAAGCCGTCCAACAAAAAAATTATTTTAAATAATTATAGCTGAAAAGCTATTTTTTTCTTGACTTATAAAATTTATTGGTCTACTATTTTTATTATGGAGAGATATAATGGAACAAGAATTAAAACACACATTAGCAAGAATTATTTCTATAGCATTTTTTGCGAGTTTGACTGTTATTGTGGTGTGTTTAACATCACAAGTGCCAGCTGTGCTATTAGGTAGTTTTTGTTTGGCAGCCATATTTGCTGACATCATAGTAGATTTTTTTGTGCCTCAAACAAAAATAGAGACGCAATAATTTTCTACTTTTTTATTGACTTTATTTAGAATTTCGTTAAGATGAAATAAAAAGGAGGAATAATCTTTGTCATTAAAAGATGAATTTTATAAAAGAATAAGAGAACTTGTTATATCTATTGCAAAAAAGCTACCGTCGCAGATAAATCCAAACACATTAACTTTATTGGGATTATTATTTGCCTTATTGGCAGGATTATCATTTGCGTTCGGGGAAATTGTTTGTGCTATAGTATTCATGCTTGTAAGTGGATTTCTTGATTTACTTGATGGAGCCGTTGCAGAAGCGAATGATAAAAAAACCGAGTTTGGAGGGGTATTGGATTCGGTGAGTGATCGTTACGCTGATGTTTTGATAATAACTGGGATTATGTTGGGTTATTCACTCAACATCAGCACCTTTTGGTTTTTAGTGGGAATTTCTGCCGTAGTTGGTTCAATTCTAGTAAGTTATGTCAGAGCTAAAGGAGAAAGAGTACTAAACGAAAGAATAACAGTAGGAATCGCAGACCGTCCGGCGAGAATCGTGCTAATCATAGCCGGGGCAATATTTGAATGCATGAATTTCGCCATTTTGGCAGTAGCAATTCTGTCTCATTTTACAGTATGGCAAAGGATGCAACTAATTAAAAAGAAATTAGAAAAAAAGAAGAATAAATAATAATAAATATGTCTGTCATCTCCCGTGAATTTCATTGGGAGAATTTTTTTATTCCAAAATAAAATCCAGTGTTTCTCTTGCGCACTTGTGCCAGGAGAATTTTTTTGTCTGTTCAAATCCTTTTTTAATCAAAGTATCTTTCAATTGATCATCATTTAAAACCGTTTCCATGGCTCTATAAAGCTCGTCTAAATTATAAGGATTGATCATAATAGCCGCATCCCCGACCGCTTCCGGTAAAGATGAAAAGTTTGAGGTTATCACGGGGGTTCCACAAGCCATTGCTTCAAGCGGAGGAAAACCAAAACCTTCATAAAAAGAAGGGTAAACAAAAAGTTCAGCCTGGTTGTATAAGATTGATTTGTCTTCATCATCAATAAATCCCGTAAAAATTATATCATTTTTTACTGGCGAATTTTTTACTGTTTTAAAAATATCCCTGTAAAGCCAGCCTTTAGATCCAGCAATAACTAATTTATAGTCTTCTGCAGGCGACATTCGCGAATGTCGCCTTCGTTTAAATATTTCAAAAGCTTCAACTAATCCAATTATATTTTTGCGCGGCTCAAGTGTTCCTAAATACAAAATATATTTTTCCGGCAAATTGTATTTCTTTCTGATTTTCTTAATTTTTGATTCTTGATTTGTAATTCGTAATTCTTGATCTATCCCTGAATAAATCACTTTTATTTTTTCAGGGTTAATATTATATAATCCGACCAGATCATTTTTCGTTGATTCTGAAACAGCTATTATTTTGTCTGTCTTACGCGCCTGTTTTTTGGGATTCATTGAAAAATGCCAGTAATTTTTGCTGGCAGAATAAAATTCCGGATATTTTTCAAAACTAAGATCATGAAAAGTCATCACGCTTTTGCATTTTTTTGACACTGACGATAGGAATATATGCGGTGAAAAAAACACATCGACTTCTTTCAGTAGCTTATCTATTTTGGGATAATTAAAAAAATATAAAGAAGCATCTAAAAATCTATTTGGAATTCTGTATTGCCTAAGTTCAACATTTGGAAATTTTAACCAGTCATAATCAAGTTCAATTTTTTTATATCCATTGTAAAAAAGCTTGAACTTGATGCTCTTGTCCAAGCTAAGCATATTTGCGAGAAGATTGACTGTATATTCTTCAACGCCGGTTTTCATCCCCCGTGCCAGCATTCTAATATCAATTCCGATAATCATAATGATATTTATTTAAATACCTCTTGTCGTTGCGAGAAGCCCGAGCGAGCGTAGCGAACGAAAAGGCGACGAAGCAATCCCGTGATTAAATTCTTTGCGCGTAGTTACGGGATTGCTTCGTCGCTCTGCGGAGCTCCCCGCAATGACAAACTAAGACAATGAAAAATACCTTCTTAAAAAAACAACAAAAACTCCTAACGCCATTCCTGAAATTAATCCAATAATCAAATTCAAAATTGCGTCTGGCCTGCTTTCAACTATTACTGGATTTTCACTACTGACAAGAAAAGATATTTCTTGCTCGCTGGATTCTTTTAATTTTTCAACTTTGGCGTTTATTATTTCTGTGGTAGCCGTTGAAATTTTTTTTGCCTCTTCTGTCGCGCTACTTTTAAATTTTACTTCCACATATTGCGGAGACATTTTTTTAGCGATAAATTTTTTCGTGTAGCTTTTTATATTTTTAAATTCTGAATCAACTTGTGCTCTTCTATAAATCGCGTTTACCGTTTCTGGGCTTTTTAGCCATTGTTCAATGGAATTTGCCATTATTTCGCTACTCTGGAGGGCGTAATAACCATCGTATTTAAAATCGTCAGTTGTTTGCGTTTTGTCTTTAGCTATTGTTAAAGACAAAGATGTTTCATATTCAATCGGCTGCGCGACCGAAAACACAAAAGCGGACACGGCTGTAATGATGCTGATAACTATAATTAGTTTAGAATTTTTTCTGATGATTTTTAGATATTCTTTTAGTTCCATATAATTCATTTTAACATTTATTATTGTCATATTCTTTTTCAACAAACTCCCCAATCTTCTTTTTAAATATCTCTTTATCAAACCCCAGCGCGTATTCTCTTATTTCCTCTGAATTAAATCTATCAGAATTAAAATTTTTGACAACCTTTATAATTGACTGCGGCGTTTGTTCTGTAAAAAACATCCCGGTTCCCCCTTTAGTAAAGGGAGCGGGGGGATTTTCCACCACAGTTTCAAGAGCGCCGCCGCCCTTGAATGCTATAACCGGACGGCCTGAAGCCATTGCTTCTAACGGAGTAATCCCAAAGTCTTCTTCTGGAGGAAAAATAAATGCTTTGCACTTTGAATAGTACCGGCTCATTTCTTTGTCTTTTAAATGTCCTAAAAATTCAATATTTTTTCCAGCATATTTTTTTAACTTGTTCATTTCTGGACCTTTGCCAATTATTTTCAACGGCAATTTTAGTTTATTAAATGCTTGAACAACAATGTCAAAGCGTTTATAGGGAAGCGCGCGGCCAACCATTAAATAATAATCCCCAATATCTTTGGAAATAAAAAACTTTTTTGTGTTTACGGGAGGATTAATAACGACAGCCTTTTTATCGTAGTATTTTTTTATTCTTGATGCCACAAAATTTGAGTTAGCGATATATTTATCTGGCCGGTCCGCAGAAATTTTATCCCACAACCTTATATAATTCATCGCAAACGGAACAAGTTTTTTTGTTAGCTTGGAATATTCAAACTCGCGCAAATATTTATGGCAATCATCCCAAGCGTATCTCATCGGCGTGTGGCAATAAGTAATATGCAAAGTATGCGGCATTGTTATCACGCCTTTGGCATAGCTATTTGAATCAGAAAGAACAACATCGTATTCGGATAAATCAAACTGTTCAATTGCCATTGGCATTAAAAGCGGGAATAACCGATGATGCGATCCAATAAAAGGAATTTTCTGTAAAAAAGAGGTGTGAATTTTTTTATCAGAAAAAGCCCCCTTCATTAATTTTCGATCATAAACCATCGTATAGATCGGCGCCTTCGGAAAAATCTCCGTAAACGCCTCCAAAACTCTTTCCGCCCCACCATACTGGACAAGGTAATCGTGAACAAGTGCGATTTTCATTTTGAGTATTTATTATTGACAGGAAATAAATTATATGCTACAGTTTTCATGCTTACGAATATATATCGGAGGTGAAAATAGTGGAGATTAGCGAAAATATATCAAAAATTGTTTACGCAATTTTTATGTTGATAATTCTTGCGATAGCAAATTTTTGGCCTGACCCAAAAACACAGAATTTTGCAATTGCAGCAATAGCGATTATAAGCATGACTTTAATCGCTGTGGTAAAAATCAAGAAAGACAAAAAAGAGTCTTAGAGGTGTTCCTATCGGAGCTACCTCTTTTTTTATTAACAAGGGTTAATTTGATATTATTTCAAAATAAACTTTCACTCTTCTCTCTTAAATCTAACTCCCTATTCACCATCTCATCCGCTAATTTATTTTTCTCTCTCGGAATATGAATAAATTTCACAGAATCAAAATCAAGCGTTAAATTCCAGACTATAATAAAAAGCTTTTGCATTCCTTCATCTTTTATTTTGTATTCATGGTTCAATTGTTTAACAACAAGCTCGCTATCAAGATGACACTCAAGATTTTTATCCTTTATTTTTTGCGCTTTAAAAATCCCCTTCGCTTTCTGCAACGCTAAAATCAGCGCTTCATATTCGGCTTGATTGTTTGTTGTTTCGCCGAGATATTTTGAGGTTTTCAAAATAACCTCGTCTTTATCGTTTTTGATGACAACCCCGCCCGCGGCTGGACCTGGATTCCCGCGAGAACCACCGTCGGTGTAAATAATTAGTTTGGACATAAATGTTGTTGATATATAAATTAATGTCATTGCGAGAAGTGAAATTATCCGCAGGATAATTGAATGACGAAGCAATCCCGTAACTACGCGCAAAGAATTTAATTCCGGGATTGCTTCGTCATTCCGCTTCGCTACGCTTAACTCCGTTCCTCACAATGAAAGATAAATTCCCAATCTTTCCAACTGCCTCATCAACTTTCGCCTCCCAATTTTCTCTATCCAAACATATCTCATCAATCATATCAATTAGAATTCTATCAATTTTATTGTCAAATTTATTATAGCTAATTGCGGTTTCAGCTTGCGATGCAAAAGCGCTTATTTTATTATTTAGATCAATTTGTTCAGATATTAAATCTTTTCTCGCCGCGGCTTTGTTAGTTAAATTTAAATATATTTCTGAGTTTTCTTTTTGGGCGGCAAAACTCAAAAAGCTCCAAGCTATTTGAGAGCAATTTATTTCATCAGATAATGCGGCAGGTTTAGTTAGGCAATTATTATTATTTGAAACAACTGGCGTCCAGACATTAGAAAAATTTATAATCGCTGAATTTTCCAATTGCGGCATTTTAGAAACACCATAATTAAGATCTGGATTTAGGGCTAATAAATTTTTTATTTGATAACTATATCCAATAAACATCGCTGTCTTGTTGTTAGCAAATGACTTGATCGCTTCTTCCTGTTTACAATCCCAAACATATTTTTCTTTCTCTGAATCCGAAAATTCTGTGTAAAATATTATTGCTCTCTCGCCTGGAATTCTTTTTTCAATTCCGTTCATCGTATTAATTTCTATCTCTTTGTTTAGATCAATATTTTTATCAAAATCTATTATTCTCGCTCCGCCTTGCATCATAAGCAACGACAAAATATCAGAAGAACTATTGATATTTTTTCCGCATCCGAAAGACGCTCCTGCTTGAATAATATTATTGTCCTTATCAAGCATTGTTAACTTGCTGGCAGTTTTTTTAAACTCTTCCCATGTTCGCGGTGGATTTTCTATTTCCATTTTGGCAAGTAAATCTTTGTTGTAGAAAAGCGCTAAAGAATCGGAATACATTGGCGATCCATACAGTTCGTTTTCATAAATTAAATCTCTAATCGTTTCAGCGGGAAATATTTCTAATAATTCTTCATATTTAATCAACTTATATTCTTCCGCGTAATTATCATCTCCCGTAAGCGGTTCAAGCTGGTTAAGATATTTTTCCAACCAATTATTATTAATCATCATAATATTCGGCTCGTTATTTTTTTCTTTTGCTTTTGCCAAATCTTCCTCGTAAGAGTTAAGATCTTTTTTAGTATAATTTATGGAAACATTTACTTCCTGCCAACCAAAATTATATATCTCGCTTTCAAATTTTTCTATTATCTCTTCCCAATCATCAGAATTATCCCACAATCCCCAAAATTCCAAAGTTACTTCAATTGGTTTTCTGTCTTCTTTAACTATTTCTTTTTCATCAATATTAGAATAATCCATCACGAAAACATATCCGATTGATACAAGAATTATTATTAAAAATGTAATTATTATTGTTTTAATCATTTTTTTAATTCAAATCATTCAGAATTGTCATTCCCGCACTGAAATAAATTCAGCATAAACTCCGGCGGGAATCCGGTAAATTTCAATAAACAATAATTATCGTAATAATTTTGCAAGCGAAACTAACTGGATCCCAGACATTTTTTTCTAAAGCTTCGCTTTTAGAAAAAAATTCTGGGATGACAAATAACATGTTTTGTTAAAATGTTAATATACTTTCATTCTACCCTATTTCTTCAAAATTTTCCAGCTTAATAATAATACTCCGAAACAGATTGCCAGATCAGCAATATTAAAAACAAATAAATTAAGCAAGTTAATATAATCAATTATATATCCGTAAAAAATTCTGTCGGATAGATTGCCGGCAATTCCGCCGAGAATTAATGAAATCCCCCCTGCCCCCTTTTTGAAAGGGGGAGTTTTTTGTAATATAAAATAATAGACAAAAATAAAAACAAGAGAAATAAAGAAAATAAAAATTAAATTAAAATCTATCGGCAATCCAAATAAAGCGTTGTAATTTTTGTAAATCTCAATCTCAGAAAATATATTTTTGACAACTACGAATTTAACAATCTGATCCAAAAACAAAACAGCCAAAGCAATGGCTGTTGTTTTCTTTAAATCCTGTTTTCTATGCTCTAAAAACATTTAAAAAATATTATCGCTTTTTCGCGCTGCATTCAATGCAAAGAACTGCTTCTGACATTGCTTCCAAGCGTTTTGGATTTATTTGCTTTCCACACTTTGAACAAATGCCATAGGTGTTTTCCGAAGTTTTTTTAAGAGCGCCCTCAATATTTTGAAGTTCTTTTTCCAATTCATGTTCTACGGATAAATTGTCTTCGTAATTTGAAACTTCAATCGCGTTCTCGTCCTGATGACTTCCTATTTGCTGAAACTTTGTTTCGTAATCGCCTTTAACTTTTTTGCTTTTCTTAGCAAACTTTTGTAATTGAGAAACTATAGCTTTTTTATGCGCAATTAATTTATCTTTAATTTTTTTTATTTTCTTGTTTTTTTCTTCATTCATAGCTTTAGACTTATTTGTAAACTCTCACAAAAATACACAGTTCTCACTGTGCCTATATTCTAACATTATTTAATTCTTAAATCAATATTTCTGTCAATGCCTACTTAATAAAACGGAATTTATCCTTTAGGATTTCAAAATCACACAACAAAAATAATCCTAACTACAAAATTTAATCAAATTAAAAAGACCAACTAGATCCAAATATATTATTTAATGACCGTCGGTCTTTTTTAATCTTTATCTTAGATTATTCTCCCTTTAACAGGGTGAATTAAGGGGAGGTGACCCCTTGAGTTATATTTAAGCGCTAAAATTAATGCTCAAATATAACCCAAGAGATACATAATCATTTTAAAACAAAGATCATTTTAAGTTTCTTCTAAGTTTAAAAGAAACTTTTAATCTCTCACCATTATCGCGTAATTCTTAGATACTTTTTTTATTTTTATTTTTTGTTTATCTTTTATTTTTATTTTTTAGATAAATTTTTAAAAAAAACGCTTCAAACAGTTAAGAGAAGATTAAATACAAAATAAACTGAAGCCATTTCGCTTCGAATTTCTCTTTATATGCAATCTACTTCCAATGTTCATTTTATTTATATGTTATAAATAAAACTATGAGAGATTTGTTTTTTAAAAAGAACATTCCGTTTTTTATTTTGTATTCTCACCTCATGTTCAAAGTATAGCATTAAATTAAACTTTAGTCAAGTATTTAAGCAACATCGTCTTAATCCGCTAAAATAAGCTAAAGCTAATCTTTCAAAAAGTCGATTTTAAAAGCAGTCCCATATAATCAGGACTGCTTAATATTTACTTTATCAACAACTTATCCACAGTTTATTTACCTTTATCACTATCGCTCTTTTTCTTGCTCACTTTTTTTACTTTCTCATCTTTACTTTTCTTAACATCTTCCTTTTTATCAGCTTTTTCCGCTTTCTTTACGCTTTTCTTCTTCGTATCTTTTACATCTTTTTTCTTCTCATTATCTTTCTTTTCGTCTTTATCTATAGTCTTTTTTTTCTGAACATACGGCTTAAGCCCTAACCTGTGGTCAGACGATTCAATGGAAATAATTTCAAACTCATAAATCTTTCCAATTTCCATATCTTGAATTCCACCACCGTCATCTATTTTTGAAACGTGAGCAAGTCCGTGAATATCTTTGTCTAGCTGAACAAACGCGCCAAATGGGTTAATTTTTGTTACTTCGCCTTTTACCTTTTGCTTGATTTTATATTTCTCATCTATCTTTTTCCATGGATCTTTTTCTAACGCCTTAATGCTTAGCGATATTCTGTCATCATCTATTCCAATTATTTTACAGCTTACTTTTTGCCCAACATTAAAGAATTTTCTTGGATCGTCTATCAATTTCCACGCTAATTCGGAAATATGAACTAATCCCTCAAGATTTTCTCCAAATTTCACAAAAACTCCGAAATTAACTATTCCGCTGATTTCGCCATCAATTTCATCTCCAATCCGAAGTGAAGAAATTCTTTCTTTTTCCTTTTCTTTTTTAGTGGCTTTTTCACTAACAATTAGTTTTCCTTCGTCCTTATCAATTCCAATAATTCTAACTTTCATATCTTTGCCTACTGTCTGCATTAAGAGAGATAATATTTTATTTTTATCTCCATCGCTCACTCTTGGATAATAGTCGCTGGAAAGCTGAGACGCGGGTAAAAATCCTATTACGCCAACTATTTTTATCATCAGTCCGCCTTTATTTGCTTCAAGAATTTTTGTTGTAATAATTTCGCCTTCTTCCATCTTTTTTTCCAACTCTTTCCAAACCATCTCAAAACTTGTTTCTTTTAGCGACATTTCTACATAACCATCTTCATTCTCTATATCAACAACAGTCGCGGAAATAGCGTCTCCTGACTTCAGGTCATTGAACATACTTAATCCTTCAAATTTTCCGCAACCATAAATAGCCCCGGTTCCGGCAGGACCAAGATCAACATAGATAATATTACTTCCTATCTCCATTACATTTCCCTTAGCAACCTCGCCGACTTTTGGCAATTTCGGCGCATTTTTATCGTTCAGCAAATTTTCCATTTCTGATTTTGCGCTAAGTTTTTTCTTTAAACCTAACATATTTGATTGTTCTCCTTTCTTACTAAGATTTTCGGTCTTGCAAATAAAAACAGCTATTTTCCTAAAAACAACTGAATTTTCCCAAAACCGATAGTAATGGAAGTATAGTTTATATTTTTTATATTGTCAATGTTCATGTTCGCGGGAGTGTAGAACGAGCCGCAGCGTAGTTTTACTATCCTCATCATTGGCTCCATTGTCCCCGCAGGGCTGTGAAGCCTTTTGTAATTTCAAAAACTTTTTCAATCCCACCTTTTTGTAAAAGATGAAGTTGAAAAAAAGAAAAAGGGGTTGAAAAAAAATTGGCTACTGCTACTGTATATTACCTTTTCCGAGTTCTCTCAGAAAGACAATCATCCATACTATTGCTCCTAACAGCATGAAAACTCCAATTTCTGTTTCACTCATTGCCGCTCCTACGACATCGCAATTGGTGCTCCATGAACTTATTGACCTTATAAATATAAGGACAAGAAATCCAGAGGACGCTCCTGCAATGCCTACTGTTCCTAGAACAATAACGGCGGCTCCTATCCCTGCTATGTCTATATTTATTTTCATAATATTTCACCTCTTTTGACCTGACTTTCAGATCGACCCTTATTTTTATGGAACCGAGGTGTGCAACATTGTTCATCGTCATAATAATTTTTATTCAGAACAACAAATAAATTACTCGAAATTAATAACCTATTTGTCGTCCTGAATATATTTTTTCTTCCCCTTTTTCAAAGTGCAATTTCGCTTCTAATATTTTTATCAGAAGCTTTTTCAATCCCACCTTCTTGTAAAGATGAAGTTGAAAAAAGAAAGAAAAGAAAAATTTTAGTTGTCTTGTCTCTGTGAACAAAGACAAGGTTATTTTTTACCCAATTAATTATTCTTGGGTGCAATGAGGTCGTCTCCATCAGGATAATCCATTTCTTATCACCTCTTTTACTTTTAAATTTTATTTATTTCAAACAGTAAACTAACAAGAAAATTTTTCCGATCAGTTTACTAACTAAAACTAACTAAAAATAATTTTTCTTTTCTTTTTCAAAGTGCGTTCCTTTGTGATTTCACATCCAGTTTATTTTCAATGTGCGGAAGGTTAGAATAATCTAACCTCCGCACATTACTCTATAAAACATAGAGATTGATGCAAATGAGTTTGGGCATTATTGGTTTAACGGCATTAATATAATTTCTACCGCAACCTCAACTCTCTCCTCGTTTACATCAATCTATATATTTTGTTCTTCCCCGTCATTCCCGCAAAATTTTCTGTCATTCCCGCGGAGGCGGGAATCCAGTAAGTCTCAATGAATAATATTTTTTCGTATAATTTTGATAAAGTGAAACAAACTGGATCCCAGATATTTTTTCTGAAGCTATCGCTTCAAAAAAAATTCTGGGATGACAATGACAACTAAACAAAAAAACAGTTAAAATTATTTCCTTCAAAGAGAGATAGTTCTAACTGTTTTTTTATATAAAGCTTATTTCTGAAATAAACTGTGATAATTCTCTCCTCAAAGAATTAATTTATTCAATTTTCAAATTACTCTAAATTCTTCTCACAACAAGATAGTGTATCATATATTTTAGATTCTGTCAATACCCGCATCTTTCATTATTATATCTCTCATAATCAACCGCGTTTTTTATATAATTTATTTTTGCTATTCCACTATTTTTATCAATCGTAATTGCAATTACATCAATCTGCCAAAAGGTGTCATCGGAATATTTATTTTCCAACAAATAAAAAAGGGCTGTTTTAATGAGCCGTCTTTGTTTGTGAACTGTCACCGCATCTTGAGGCAAGCCGTATTTTTGGTCGGCAAAATTTGTTCTTGTTTTCACTTCAATAAAATGCAATGAATTTTCAAACTTAGCTATAATATCTATTTCACCGATCCTTTTTTGATAATTGGTTTTTAGAATTGAATAATTTCTTTTCTCTAAAAAATAGCAAGCAATCTTTTCGCCAATGTCTCCAAGTTTTCTTTTTTCTGTCGGCATATAAAAAAGTCCTAAAGTTTATAAAGTCATAAAGTTGAAAGTTTTATCAGCAAAAATTTAAAACATTCCAAATAACCATTCTGTAGCGGTCGTTAAAATATCGCTTTGTTTATCGTAATAGTAAAGTCCGGCAAGAATTATTATAAACAGGATAATAATGATTCCAACACTTAAAAAATCCGCTTTCATATTATATTCTTTCATTTTTTTAAATTAGTATTTATGGTTGTAGTTTATAATTATTTTTTAGTTTAGGCAAATTATGAAATAGCTAAATTTGTCATAGCGAGCTTGTCGAACTATGATAAATTTAGCGTGTTTGCCGCCCTTCGACAAGCTCGGGGTGACACGAAACGCACAATTTAAATTTGACTTATTTTTTCAACACTGATAAAAATGCTTCTTGCGGGATTTCAACTTTTCCGAATGATTTCATTTTTTTCTTTCCTTTCTTCTGCTTTTCTAATAGTTTCCTTTTACGAGAGACGTCTCCGCCATACAGTTTTGCGGTAACGTCTTTTCTGAAAGGCCTGATTGTTTCGCGAGCGACTATTTTTCCCGAAATAGTCGCCTGAAGCGCGACGGCAAAATTCTGACGCGGGATTATATTTTTTAATTTAGCGACAACCTTTTTCCCCTCACTATAGCCTTCATCTCTTGGGACTATCCTTGAAAAGGCCTCAACTTTTTCTCCAGCGACAAGAATATCAAGTTTTACCAAATCCCATTCTTTAAACTCAATAAATTCATAATTCATTGAAGCAAACCCGCTGGAGACACTTTTGAGATTATCGTAAAAATCAACTATAATATTAATCAACGGCGCTTCGTATTCCAAGATAACCCTGTCTTGCGAAAGGTAATCAGTTTTTTTATAAATAGTTCTAGAGCTCTCCGCCAATTTCATAACGGAACCCATTTTGTCTTTTGGCAAAACAATTTCGAGTTTAACCCACGGCTCTTTTATTTTTTCTATCATTCCTGGATCTGGCATCTCTGCTGGAGAAAATATTGTCAATTCTTTTCCGTCTCTCTTTCTAATCTGATAAGAAACAGAAGGAGTTGTAATTACAAGATTCATATTATATTCTCTGCTCAATCTTTCACTTATAATTTCCATATGAAGCATTCCGAGAAATCCACATCTGAAACCTCGTCCGAGAGCGGAAGAACTCTCTGGTTCAAAAAATAAAGCAGCGTCATTAAGCTTTAATTTTTCCAAGGCATCTTTAAGTTCAGGATAGTCGTTTCCTTCAACGGGATAAATACTTGCAAAAACCGTTGACCTGACTTCTTTATATCCTGGCAATGCTTCTATCTTATTTTCAATAATATTTTCCTCATCAACTTTTGACTTCTTGCTTTCAACTTTTAACCTCGTGATCGTATCTCCCACGCGACATTTATCAACTTCTTTCAGTCCAGTGGCGATATATCCAATATCTCCCGCTTCAAGACTATCTGTTTTTTCAAGCTGTGGCTTCATAATTCCAAGCTCTATAATTTCCGATTTTGTCTTTGAGCTAAGAAAATATATCTCATTGTTTTTATTTATCACGCCGTCAACAATTCTAACTTGCGCGACAACACCTTTATATGAATCAAAATATGAATCAAAAACAAGCGCTCGCGCGGGCTTTTTTATGTCTCCATGCGGAGAAGGAATTTTTTCAATAATTTCTTTAAGAACTTCTGACACATTTTCGCCAGTTTTCGCGGATATTTTTATTATTTCTTTTTCCTCAATGCCGATTAAATCACTTATTTCTTTTGATGTTTTATTAACCATCGCGTTTGGCATATCAATTTTATTTATAACAGGAATTATAACTAAATCCTGTTCTATCGCCAAATATAAATTTGCTAATGTTTGCGCCTGAATTCCTTGAGTAGCGTCAATTAAAAGCACTGCTCCTTCAACAGCGGCAAGTGATCGCGAAACTTCATAAGAAAAATCAACATGACCGGGAGTGTCAATTAAGTTCAAAGTGTAAGGTATGAAGTCTAAAGTTTCTTGACTTTTGACTTTATATTCCATTTTTACCGGCTGAAGCTTTATCGTTATTCCTCTTTCTCTTTCTATATCCATTTGATCTAAAAGCTGATCTTTCATTTTTCTTTCTTCAACCGTTTTGGTCAACTCTAAAAGTCGATCAGCTAAAGTTGATTTTCCATGATCAATATGCGCGATAATACAAAAATTTCTTATATTTTCTTGAGACATAAATTATTGATTTTTAATAATCTAAATTAAACCTGTCATTGCGAGGAATGGAACGGAGCGATAGCGTAGTGGAATGACGAAGCAATCCCGTGACTATACACAAAGAATTTAATTACGGGATTGCTTCGTCGCCTTCTCACTCGCTACGCTCGCTCGGGCTTCTCGCAATGACAGGTTTATTTTTGTAGTCCGCCTTTGATCTCTCTCAACAATTTTTTAACTCTACCAATACTATCTTCATCATAAATCGAAATAGCTAAAACATTTGGGTTTATTTTTTTCAATTCTCCAACTTTTTCTTTAATTTCTTTTTCACCAATCAAATCAGTTTTAGTTAGAAAAATATATTCTCGTTTTCTTGCTAATTTCAATTCATATTTTTTAAGCTCATTTTTAATTGCTTGATAATCGTTTGATAAATTTTCTGATTCGGAAGAAATACAGTGAATTAAAATCTCTGTTCTTTTTATGTGCCGCAAAAATTTTATTCCCAAACCTTTTCCAGAAGAGGCGCCTTCAATTAGTCCCGGGATGTCCGCGATGATCAGGCCGTAAAAATCACCAAGGTTCGGCTCAAGGGTCGTGAACGGGTAAGCAGCAACTTTTGCTTTTGCTTTTGTTAAAGCATTTAACAAGCTTGATTTGCCGGCACTGGGCAAACCGATTAAACCTACATCGGCGATAAGGCGAAGCTCCAGAAGGAAATCGAAGTCTCTTCCATTTCCCCCCTTTTCAAATTCTTTTGGCGTAGTGTTTATTGAAGATCTAAAAAAATAGTTTCCCTTGCCTCCTTTTCCGCCTCTGGCTATTAAAATTTTCTCTTCGTTTTTGACAATTTCCACATCTCTGCGCGTATTCAAATTATGAGCCACTGTTCCAATGGGAACTTTCAAAATTAAATCTTTTCCATTTTTGCCGTCAAGAATCTTATTTCTTCCAGCAACACCGTCTCCGGCTAAGAATTCTTTTTTAAAGCGAAACTTATTTAAAGCGGTTAAATTTGAAGTTCCCTCCAAATAAACATTTCCGCCATTTCCGCCATTTCCGCCAGTCGGACCCTTTTCTCCTTTATTTTTATTAAAAGCAACGCAGCCGTCTCCTCCATTTCCGCCTTGCAGTTTGATTTTTACTTCGTCAATTAACATAAAGATTAAATTGTTAAATTGTATTATTATTCTAATTTGTTGCCTTTTGTCATCTCGAAGGAGTCGCAACGACCGAGAGATCTCTTAAATCACACTATCGCATTTTACATTATTTAAGAGATTCCTCAATCGCGAGAGTTTATGCTGAATTTATTTCAGTGCTCATTTCGGAATGACAAAATAGATTGGAAAGCAGTGTATTTTCAGTGTATAGTCTTTTTGCCAATAAATCAAGAACATAGAGTTGAACAGAAAATTTATAAAAAGAGAGGTGAAAAAACCTCTCTTTTTATATTTAAAATATGTTCACTGTCTTATGCTGTTAGAATCTGAGTAACAACAATAACCATAGCGTAAGCAAGACCAGCGACAACCATACCTATTATACCGTAAGAGATAGTCTTTTTAGCACTAGCAACAGCATCTTCGTTTCCTCCGGCAGTAAGATATTGAACACCTCCCCAGATAATTACTAGAGTAGCAATAATAGCAATGAAACCGAGAATGTAATTGGTAATGTTCATAACTGCTGCTTCTATATCATCTGGAACATTATCTGGCGGATTTTCATATCCCCATCCCTCTGATGGATCAGCGCTGGCAACGGAAGCAGAAAGAGCAAAAGCGTAAACGAGCAGTGAAGAGATTGACAACTTCTTCATTAAATTTTTCATTTTTTTCACCCCCTTTCAAATTATTAATTTATTTTTTCTATTTAATTTTGTAGAGTTTTATTATCCTTATTATACAGGTGGAGGTGGAGGTGGGGCAGGAGCTAATACAATAGTTACAATAACATTTACTAACGCGTAAGCTATTCCAGCTATCACCAAACCTATTAAAGCATAGGTAACCACTCGTTTTCCTGTTGTAGCTCTAGTTTCATCTCCAGCCGATCCTATATACATCACTCCTCCCCAAATTACCATCAAAACCGCAAGCATTGCCACAAATCCGAGAATCCAGTTCGTCAGATTTAGAACAGCATTATCAAAACTTTCAGGAACACCCGTTGGCGGAGTGCCCATCGCAAAACCCTCAGCAAAAGCATTATTTATAAACAAAAACATTGACGACAACACGGCAAGCACACCAACGATCGCGCTTTTAATGGCGGTTTCTTTTTGATTAATTATTTCCATTGTTTTTTGTGCCATACTTTTTTGTTAATTTTTAATTAATAAAATTTTAAAAAAATTCTTAAAGTATTTCGACAACTATAACATTTACAATAGCGTAAGAAACTCCTGCTATAAATACCCCTATCAACGCGTAATAAATTATTTTCTTTGACAAATCCGCTTTTTGAACATCCCCGGAAGAAGCGATATAATTCAAACCGCCCCAAACTAATGCCAGCACCGAAACTGCCAAAGTAAATTCAAGAAGCCAGTTGGTCAGATTTAATATTCCTACATCAAGATCTTCTATTAAGCTACCGCCTGGATTATCTGGAAGCACCCATCCGTCAGCAGTGGCAACGCGAGTTATTATTGTTGACATTGCCAAACAAACAGCAATCGCGCAAAAATTTAAATACTTATTATTCTTTATTATCTTCATTACCTATATTATTACATTTTTTATTTACGCAGTCAAATTTGTCATAGTGAGCTTGTCAAACTATGATAGATTTAGCGCGCTTGCCACCCTTCAACAAGCTCAGGATGACAGTTCTTTTATATTTTGTTTTTTAACATTTCTAATGAAAAATCGTATCCAGAATTTTTATAATAGCAAAAGAAGTTCCGGCTACGAAAATTCCGAGCAGAGCATACTTGACAATTTTTTTGGCGTTTTCCGTTTTTTGCATATCTCCTGAAGAGGAAACATAATAAAGACCTCCATAAATTAACGCCACCACTGAAATTGCGACAGCAAGTTTCAGAAGTTCGCTAACCGCGGCATCTATCACATCCGGGATTAAACTATCTGGCACACCAGCAGGTAAACAGTTGACAGGATCGTTAAACATATTCTTGCCGCCTTCATAATCACACTCTGCTCCAGTATAATTAACGAACAATAAAGAAGAAACTACAAAAATACTTAAAACAAATAATGTGGTTTTTTTTAAAGTTAAGCTTTTCATTTTAGTATCTTAATAGAATTTATTTTTTAGGATCTCAAAAAATGGCTTAAATAGGCAAAGTTTTATAAAAACCTTAAAGGGTAAATAGACCTTAGACAGCTTTATTTTTGTAATCCTCAATCGCCTTATGTAAAGCATCAGCCGCCAAATTGGAACAGTGCATTTTCATAGGTGGAAGTCCTTCCAGACTTTCTGCCACATCTTTGTTGTTAATTTTCATTGCTTCGTCTAAAGTTTTTCCCTTGGCCAAATCTGTGATCATTGAAGAAGTGGCAATTGCCGCCGCGCATCCCAGCGTCTCAAATTTTATATCTTTAATTATGTTTTTTTTCTTGTCTGCTTTAATATAAACTTTCATTATATCTCCGCAAACAGGATTTCCCACTTTTCCAATTCCATCGGCTGATTTAATTTTACCATAATTATGAGGATTTGTAAAATGTTCTATTACTTTTTTAGTATACATATTTTTAATTTTCAATTTAAACCTGTCATTGCGAGGAGCCTGAACGAACGCAGTGAGTGAGATGGCAACAAAGCAATCCCGAAACTACACGCAAGAATCAAATTATAAAGTTATTTTATTTATTTTAAACCCTTAGCTTCCTCGATCAAGTCCTTTCATTCTGGATTCATTTTTTCAATAAATTCTATTTTCTTTTTTCTTGATCCCGCTTTTATTTGTTTTTCTCTGGTGATAGCTATTTTAATATCATTACATACTTCATAATAAACGATCGTGTCTATATTATATTTTGCGGTAAAACTGTTTTTATCAATTTTACTTTTATGTTGATATTCTCTTCTAAACAAATCGTTAGTTACTCCAACATATACCGTGGCGTGTCTTTTGTTAGTGGCTATATAAATATAATATTGCTTTTCTTTCATATCCTAAACAAAAGTTTTATTGGCTTAGATGCGGGATTGCTTCGTCGCCTTCTCACTTGCTATGCTCGTTCGGGCTCCTCGCAATGACAAGTTGCATTTAATCACCACTCTTTTCATAAACGTTAGCCGTTTTTAAAATCGTTTTTTCATCAAAATGTTTTCCTATAATTTGCATTCCAACAGGCATTTCTACATTTCCATTTTTTGGTTTGGCAAAACCACAGGGAATGGAAATAGCTGGAACGCCAGCTAAGCTTGCGGCGCTTAAGAAAATGTCTTCCATATATAATTCAAGCGGATTGTCGCTGTGCTCGCCAATTTTGAAAGCGACATTTGGTGAAGTTGGAATTATTATGACATCAACTTTTTCAAAAGCGTTGTCAAAATCTTTTTTAATGAGCGCTCTCGCTTTTTGCGCCTGCAAATAATACGCGTCATAATATCCGCTGCTCAAAGCGTAAGTTCCCAGTATAATTCGCCGTTTTGCTTCACTGCCAAATCCATTTGCTCTTGATTTTAAATAGACATCCTCTAAACTTTTGACTTTTGAATTTTGACTTTTGACTTCACTGTAGCCGTATTTTATACCATCAAATCTAGCCAAATTAGAACTTACTTCGGATGGCATGATTATATAATAAGTCGGAACCGCGTATTTTGTGTGAGGCAAGCTGATTTCAACTATTTCCGCTCCCAATTTTTCTAATTTTTCAATTGCGTTTTGAACAGCGTTTTTAATTTTGCTATCTAATTCTTCAATAAAATATTCTTTTGGAACGCCTATTTTTAAACCTTCAATATTTTCGTTTTTTATAAACTCAAAATAATCATCAACTTTTCGATCAGAAGATGTCGCATCCATCTTGTCTTTTCCCGCTAATTCTTTTAAAAGCAAAGCGGCGTCAGAAACATTTTTTGCCATTATGCCTGGACAATCGGTTGAAGAAGTCATTGAAATAAGCCCATATCTTGATATTCTTCCGTAAGTCGGTTTTAGTCCGACAACTCCGCAAAATGCCGCCGGCTGTCTTATGGATCCGCCAGTGTCAGTTCCGATCGAGTAAAAACATTGATCCGATGCAACGGAAGACGCAGATCCCCCAGAAGATCCTCCGGGCACTCTTTCTAAATCCCAAGGATTATGAGTTGTAAAAAAATCAGAATTTTCTGTGGAAGATCCGTGCGCGAAAGCGTCACAGTTTACTTTTCCAAGCATCACCATTCCGCGATTTTTTAATTTTGATATCAAAGTTGCGTCATAGGGCGGAATGTAATTCTTCAAAATATTGGACGCGGCCGTGGTCAAAACGTTTTTTGTTAAAATAATATCTTTAATAGAACACGGAATTCCCAGTAATAAATTATCTTTTTCATCGCCAGATTTAATTTTTCGATCCGCTTTCTCAGCTTGCAGCAATGCGTAATTTTCCGTCACGGTAATAAAAGATTTTATTTTATCATCCGTTTTTTTTATTTCATCCAAACAAGCCGTTGTTAATTCAACGGAAGAAAGGTCTCTGTTTTTTAGCCTATCACTGGCTTCGGTTATAGTTAGTTCGTTTAGTCTCATAAATTAGTAGTAAGTATTAAGTAGCAAGTATTAAGCACGACGACACTGCTTAATACTATTTACATCACCTGTTTTACTTTAACATACCCGCCCTTCTCCTCTGGAAAATTATTAATTATTTTCTTTCTGGTATCTTCGTCACAATTATTAGCAACGTCTTCTCTGACAACATTAACCGAGCCAGTGACTTGCGATACTGGCTCAATATCTTTTGTATCTATCTCTTTTAGTTGTTCAATGTATTCCAAAACAGCTGATAATTCTCCAGAAAATTTTTCTTTTTCTTCTTCAGTCAATCCTATTTTTGCCAATTTAGCAATGCACTCAACTTCTTGTAGCGATATTTTATTTCCCATTTTTAATTTTATTTTTAGCGATGAGTTTATTGATTTAAGCTTAACATAATTACTAAAACCAGACAATACTTACTTGACCTGCCTGGCTGTAAATTTATAGGATCTTCAAGTACAAAAAATTGACTAAAGCACACTTATAAGTATATAATAAACAAAAGCGAAAGCATTTTTTCTAAAAAATTTAACAAAATAAAATATGCAAGAGATATCAACACGGAAACTTTATCTAATTGTTTTTTCAACCGGAGCTGTTATTATGATTTTAGAGTTAATTGGCTCTAGAATTCTGGCTCCAGTTTTAGGTACATCAATTTTTATCTGGACCAGTTTAATAGGAATAATACTCGGCGCGATGAGCTTGGGCTATTTTTTGGGAGGAAAGTTAGCTGACAAAAATCCAAGTGTTAAAATTTTTTCTCTTATTATTTTTACCTCGGGGCTTCTTGTTTTTTTCATAATTATAATGAAAACATCAGTTCTTGAGCTCAGTGTCTTTTTGGGCATAAAAAATGGAGCAGTTTTTTCAGCTATAGCTCTTTTTGCGTTGCCGGCAGTGTTATTGGGAGCTGTTTCTCCATATGCCGCAAGAATGGCAATGAAAAAAGTTGAAAGCTCAGGAAGAACTGTAGGAAATTTATACGCCGTTTCTACTTTTGGCAGTATAGTTGGCACTTTTTTGGCGGGATTTTATCTGATTCCAAATTTTGGAAGCACCAATATATTATACGCTCTATCATTTTTGTTACTTTTTATTTCTATATTAAGCTATCATAGTAAAATTAGAACAATGAAAATGCTTGCGGGCTTTCTTATTCTTTTTGGCTTTTCTTTAATTGTGAGCGCGACAGAAAAGGAAGATTTTATTATAAACGAGGACAGTGCTTATAGCCGCATAAGGATTTATGACAGAGAAGATGAAAATGGAAAAATAGCAAGAATAATGGGAGTTGAAAATTTTTCTGACTCTGGAATGTTTTTAGATTCCGAAGAGCTGGTTTTTGATTATACAAAATATTATAGATTGGGAGAGGTTTTTAAAAAAGATATAAAGAGAGCCGCTTTATTCGGAGGGGCGGCCTATTCGGTCCCAAAAGATTTTTTGCGCAGGAATAAAGAAGGGGCAATAGATGTTGTAGAAATTGATCCAAAAACGACAGAACTATCTGAAAAATATTTCCGTTTAAATATAAATGACGAGAGATTAAATATTTATCATGAAGATGCTAGAATATTTTTAAATCGGACAGAAAGAGAAAATAAAAATAAATATGATGTTGTTTATAATGACGCATTCAGTTCGGCTCATTCAGTTCCTTTTCATTTAACGACAAAAGAGGCTGTTGAAAAGATTTATAATATTCTCAATGATGACGGCGTATATATAATGAATTCTATCTCTTCAATTTCAGGTGAAAAATCCAAATTTTTCAGATCAGAATATAAAACAATTAAAGAAAAATTTGAAAATGTATTTATATTTCCGATAATGGCCATAGAAAAAAATACAGCAGAAAAACATCAGAATATAATGATCGTGGCGGCAAAACGAGCGGTTAATATTGACGAGATTTTAGAAAACAATAAGGAAGGAGAAATGGGAGAGTTGCTTGAACATTATTATAAATATGAAATAAAAACTGATGACATAAAAATTTTGACGGACGATTTTGCTCCAACTGACTACTATGCTTCTAAACTCTGCACATTTTAGCAAAAACTTGCCATGCTCCAGTCTGGGATGATGCGCAACTATTGACACGACATCTGGTGTATGCTAAATTGTTTTTATTGGAAGTGATGCTATTTTAATATTATTTAGGCTTTTTATTGATTAATCCGCGGAAATAAGTTTTTGCGCCACTGCGGATTATAAAATATAAAGTTTGAAGGGAAAAAAGAAATTAGTATTAACAAAAACAATTTGATTTTAGTTATTGCTTCCATAAAAGAAGTAAAATTTTTTTGTAAGTCGCTTCATTTTATGAGAAGTCATGTTACTGTTTTTGCAGTAATTTTTTTATTAGGATATGTTTCAATTGCAAACACCACTTCCAGCTATGATTTCCAGACAGGGAGTATGATGTTTAATTATCTAGATGGAGCGAACGGAAATAGCAACGAAAGAAAAAATAATATAATTATAAAAAATCCAGAAAATGTTACGGGCGATGATGTTATGTCAAAAAGCCATACCCCCATCATTAGAATTGCCAGCGCCGATTCTGGCCTTATGGGAAATATGAGCGCTGGCGCGGATGAAGATGAAAACGGAAATTATGAGAAACTAAATGAAATGGGTATTGAAAAAATTTCCTCTCTTTCTCTTGTGCAAAATAATTCATTTTTATCTCCAGCCAGCTATTACGATGAATCATTGGCCGATCTTAAATACGGTATAGTTAAATATGAAGTTCGATCTGGAGATTCTCCAGGTTCTATCGCGACATCTTTTGGAATATCAACATATACTATTTTATGGGAAAATGATTTGAAAGTTGGTGATAT
>DAOWHY010000012.1 GCA_030641185.1 Candidatus Moraniibacteriota bacterium
AAACATCTGCTTTGGCACAATACGGAAAGACCTCATTTTGGAATTGACTTACAAACTCCTGTTAATTTTATTCAAGCTAACCATTCTAAAGACTGCAATATGTACTTGACGGATACATGCTCTTGACAAATTTTGCAATTATGATAGGCTTAGCTGTAAACTTCTATAAAGGAAGTTTTTTAATTGGCTAAGATATTTTATGCGTAAAAACCTATTTGCTGCGGTTTCTGAAAAGGCTTTGTTTGTTCGGTTAATTTTAGCTGTAATAAGCATAGTTATCTGCTTTTTACTCTTGCCGTACGCTATAATGGTAGAAGCAAACGACAATACAAACAATGAAATAAGTCAAATTAAAACAAATACTAATTTTCCAAAATCAATGATTTTGGTTCAGCAAAATTCTGTTCTTTCTCAAAATGATCACGAAACAAAAATTACGGAAATAAAAAAAGCTCCGGAAATTAAATCGCAAAGAACAATGCGCGTGTTGGCAACCGCTTACTCTTCAACGGTTGACCAGTGTGATTCCACGCCATTTATTACTGCCAACGGAACCCATGTTTATGACGGAACTTTAGCCGCTAACTTTTTAAAGTTTGGCACAAAAGTGAGGTTCCCAGCACTTTATGGAGATAAAATTTTCACTGTTGAAGATAGGATGAAAAGTAATTATAAGGTTGACCTTTGGTTTCCCACCCGTCAAGAAGCGATAAACTTCGGAGCGAAATGGATTGAGATGGAGATACTGTAAAATATAAAAAAACTGACTCTTTAAAACGAGAGCCAGTTTTTTTGTGGAGATGGTTTGAATTAAGAATTTTTCTGTCATTGCGAGGAGTGAAATTATCCGAAGGATAATTGAGCGACGAAGCAATCCCGTAACTATGCACAATGAATTTAATTACGGGATTGCTTCGTCGCCTTTTCGTTCGCTACGCTCGCTCAGGCTCCTCGCAATGACATTTCCTAATTCACTTCCTACAAAATATCTTCACCAAAAACCGATGTATTTTTAAAAGGGGCTTTGGCGCTTCCATACTAAAATGATGGGAAATTGTTTTTAGTTCAAAATAAATTAAAGTAAAAAATCCGATAAAGACAACTACAATATTGATAATTCTATAAATCAAACTAAAAGTAAATCCATTGCTTTTGCCAAATCCAAAAAAATCAAAAACAAAGGTAAGAGCCATTTCAAAACTTCCGAGAGATCCAGGAATTGGGATAAAATTAGCCAAGGTTAGCAAAAAGAAAATGGATGCGGCTTGAGCGATTTTAATCGTTGAGTTTAAATAAAAAATAATGATCCAGATAACTGCTAAATAAAATAGAATCTCCAAAATAGACAGAGCAAGCGCTTTCACAAACACTCCCCTTTTTTTCTTAAAAAATTGCGAAACTATTTTTTCTGTCGCGTCTATATTTTTTTCTCTGGATTTTACAAATTTTATCCTGTCTAATTTTACGGTCTTTATAAAAAACATAAAAAAGCCGTCTCCGTCAGAATTTCTGTTTAACACTCTGGAATAAAAAACATAGAAAACGAAGATCATAAATATAATTATGACTCCGAAGCCATAAAAAATTTCCGCCGGTAAAAAAGAATATTCAATTAAAAATAAAAATCCTATTATCATAAATAGGAAAATAGTGAAGAAATAAATTGTTTGGTCAATAACCACTGAAGCAAATGATTTTTCCCAGCCGCAATTTGATCTCTCTTTGATCATATACGCTCTAACTGGTTCTCCGCCAACAAGCACTGAAGGAGTAACATAGCTAACCAAAAATCCCGCGAGCTTTGCTCTTAAGATTTTGAAAAAACCCACATCGTAAACATTTTGCGATTCAAGAATTAATTTCCATCGAAGCGAGCCGATGACGGCTATGGCGATAAAATTTATCAAAAACACAGTGATGATTATTTGGAGTGGAAAAGTGGAAATAATTTTCAAAACATCATCAACGCCTGCTTGTTGTCCTGTGAACAAAAATAACGATAGTCCTAAAATTAGAGACACTAAAAAAAATACTCTTTTCATTTTGATAAATGAAAATAAATTAATTTCTGTGCCCGGAGTGGGACTCGAACCCACAATCCCTTGCGAGAAACAGATTTTAAGTCTGTCGCGTATACCAATTCCGCCACCCGGGCTAGTAGTATTAAGTATATAGTATTGAGTATCACGCTTAATACTTAATACTATATACTTAATACTATTCATGAGGCCTGGGTCGGATTTGAACCGGCGTACGCGGTTTTGCAGACCGCTACCTAACCACTCGGTCACCAGGCCGTGTTTTGTATGAATAGGCATAATTTGCCTAAAGCATATTTAAATTAGCACAAAATTTATTGAGGGTCAAACAAAAATAATTAGTCGTTAGTAACAAAGTCATTAGCAGTAGAAATGGTCATACATCTTAAGTTTTTTGATTTTTCCAATGACTTATATCTAATGACTTGTCTTACCGCCCGTGACTTTGTTTCCTGTGACTTATTATTTATTTTATATTTCCAACTCAACCTGCTCAACTTTTTTCTCTGTCTTAATTTTACTTTCTTCTATAATTTTCAGAATTCGTGGTATCTTTTTAAAATCTTTTTCTAAATCTTTCAACAAGCCATTTCTATACAAAGCGGCGGCGGGATGATAAATTGGAAAGTAAACTTGTCCCTTGAGTCTTTTTGGTTTGCCGTGATCAAGAGATATTTTTTGATTGGGCAGAAAGCTGTCCATTGAATGTCTGCCTAACAAAACAATTATTTTAGGCTTAATAATTTCAACTTGTTTATCAAGCCATTTTCTGCAAGAATCAACTTCTTCTGGCAGGGGGTCGCGATTACCAGGCGGACGACATTTGACGACATTGGCGATATAAATATCTTCTCTTGTTAATCCGATTAATGCTATCAGCTTATCTAACAATTTCCCAGCCGCGCCAACAAAAGGACGACCTTGCTCATCTTCGTTTTTGCCTGGTCCTTCTCCGATAAACATAATTTCCGCTTTTGAACTTCCTTCTCCAGGCACGGCATTCTTCCGCGTCTGACAAAGCGCGCATTTTTCGCATTTTAGGATTTGATTGTTTAATTTTTCTAGTGACATAAGAATTTATTCTACGGCACTTTAGTGCACGGTCAATGAGGTTTTAACCTCACTGAATTTAACTCAATAAAATTATTTTTAAATCTAAAGTATGTTAGTATCTAATTTCTCGCGAGGTTAAAACCTCGTTGACCATCAGCTAAAGCTGGGTAGAAATATTAAGACTTACCATCTTACCCCCACATCACTTCCATTCTCACACATCCCGATCAATCCCGATTCTTCTTTTAATTTAAAATTACTTGTAATGCAGTTAATAAATTTTGGATCTTCGGAAAGATTATTATCTTCCAAAACACATTCTCCAAAACAAACAAAGTTATTTTTATTTCCCCAAATATTATTATAGCTTATGACAACGTCTTTGCTTTTTTCGTCTGCATTTATTCCCGCGCACAAATCGCAAATGCCGTTATCCGTAATTATGTTATTTGTAATTTCCGCCGATGATTTTGCTATATAAATTCCGAATGTCGGACCTAAGTATGTTTTGTAATGATTATTATAGCTTATTGTATTATGATTAATTATAGCTGAAGAATTGTGTAAATCAATTCCTATTTTATTGTCAGTTATTAAATTGTCAATTATTATTGAGACAGAAGCGAAGGCGATATTCGCGAATGCCGCCTTCGCTTCTGTCTCTTCTTCAAAATTATAAATTTGAATCCCTTTGTTATTGAGATAGATTATATTTTTCTGAATTATTGGAGAGGAGTCTTCTTTTATATATACGCCATATTCATTATTTTTCAAAACATTGTCATTGATCAAGGGAGATGAATTTTCAATTAAGATGCCACTCAAATTTTCTCCCGAATTTTTAATCGTAAATCTTGCCAGTTTTGTCTTGTTTGTAATGCCGTTTTTAAACGAAACAACATTTCCAAATCCTCCTCCATTTATTATTGTTTCGTCTATTATTGTTTGAGCGGATTCTTCTTTTAAAATATTTTCACTTTTCTCTGCATCTTCAGAAAGTTCATCAATTTCTGGACTATATAAAACATTAGATCCGATCAAATTAATTCCCTCTTTCATAATTATGTTTTCCATATATTCCCCGCTGGCAATTTTTATGGTATCTCCAAAATCAGCATTATCAATCGCTGTTTGTATTTCAGAATAATCTTCTGGAACATTTATGGTTTTAGGTTCTTTATAATTTTGAAACTCCACCAATTTATTCAGCGGACGAAAAAAAATCTTTTTCTCAATCCCGAATAATCCTTTTCCAATTTTCGCAATGAAATCTATTTTCTGCGCGGTGCCTTGTTTTTGATTCTTTGTGATAATATCATCTCCCCCTTTCACAAAGGGGGCTGGGGGGATTTCGTCGTCGTCATTCTTTCCATTAACTTGCACGCTTCTAATTCCATCACTGCCAAATTCTTTTAGTAGATCTTTATTATTAAATTCTAAATTATCATTTTTCTGAAACGCGAAAACAACTCCGCTTAAAATCAATAAAAACAAAATTGACGCTAATATTATTATTTTTTTATTGGGTTTAATCATAATCTATGGCAACGAATTAATATCTTTCTTTTTGTCTTCGCGAGATGATCTTGTTTTTTTCTTTGTTATTTCTTCAAATGCTTTTTTGTCTACTTCAATTTCCGGCTTGTGTTTTGGATTATACTGCATTAGGACTTGTTTGAGTTTTTCCTGAAAGGCAAGAATATTATAATCCTTTATTTTTTCTAAAGCTTTGTCGTGTACTTTATTAATTTTTTCTTTAATATCATAGCTATAGCTTTTATTTGTTACATTTATCTTTTCAGGAATTTTTGACAGATCTTCATCTCCTAAAAAAGTAATGTCAAAAGGAACTATTGTTATATTATTATTTTCATCAATAAAATATAAAACATTACAGACATGTCCATATTTACCATGCCATGTACCCACAGAAGTATCTAAGACAGCTGTTTTATCTAAATTTACTCCGTTTTTTTCTAAAACATTCTTGAATGCTATAAAAGTTAAAGCTTTTCCGTCACACACTATTTTTCCGTCCTTTATAGCATTATATGGTAATTCACTGGCATTTCTGGAAAGATCTTCATCATTTACTATCTTTCCTTTTGAAATAATGTTCAATATGTGCTTAGAATACAATTCCCAATCATATTCAACATTCTCTCCAATAATTTTTGCAATTATAGTATAAATTTCAAACGGATCGTCCTCAGCAATTTCTTTTAATTTGTCTATACTGTAGCCAGCTTCTTTTAATTTTTCAAGTATAATTTCTTCAAACTCTTCCATATTTTCAAACTCAGCAACTTGTTGTTCCTCTTTTACTTTAATTTCTTTGAATTTTTTCTCTGCTGAATTTTCATAATCAAATCTTTCTTGTTCAAGAGCTCTTTCAACATCTTCATAGCCTCCATATCCGTTTTCTTTTCCCCATTTTCCCCACTCCTCTATTGCCTTTTGCTGTTTCTCCTCGTGGGTTCCTGAATAAAAATTAAATACCTCATCATAAATTTCTTTCCTTTTTTGTTCTAATTCTAAAATAGTTTCTGAATCTCCTAAACTTTCTTTAATCTTTATATCGTCTAATGCAGTAATTTCTACTACGGAAAATTTTGAAGTTTCTGCAATTACAAAAGTTTCTAAATAATTTTCCACTTCTTTTTCTCTAAGTCCTAAATTTTCAGAGATTATACTAACCACCTTCGCCATATTAGATGCGAGGCTATCTATTGAACATCCGCCATCTTGAGAGTCAAGCGATATTCCTATTTCATTAAGATCTTTTTCTAAGTCACCAAATATTTTTCTCTCATCCGCTGTTTTGTCAAGAATATGGAGATGTTTTAGTGTATCAAAACATACATATTTTTCCTTAACACCATTTTCAGTTTCTTCCTCAATCACCTTTAAAGAAAATTCAATATCAAAAGATTCAAAGTTTTCTTTAAACCGTTGATCTTCGTTCAATATTTCAAATGGAAGATTAGTATGGCCATTTTTTATCTCTTTTAACAGCTCTGGGTTATCCACCAAATCTTTCAAAGATATTTTTTGGTCACCTATCTTTACCTTGACATCATTTCCCGCCAAATCTTTCAAAACTGCTGGACCGAAAGAAGAAGCATAAAGCGTCAATTCGCCTAAGCTTACTATTTTTTTATGTTTTTTCACAAACTCAAATGCTTCGTTAATTGATCCCTCAATTTTTGAAGTCGTGCCTGTTACTAATTCTCCTGTTTTCTCGCTTCTCCAAAATTCACTTATCGCTTTATCAATACTGTCTTTTATAAACTCAAGGCTACCGCAATTTAAATTTTCTAGATTCTCCGGATTAAGACTTTCCATGTCAAGTCCTGCAAGCTCAATTACCTTGTCCTTGTAAATTTCTATATCCTCTGTTTCGGAAATTCTAATTTCCTCTGCCTTTTTTTCAATTTTCTTTCCAACTTCTTCTCTAAGTCCAGATATTTCTTCTTGAGAAGCTGGCTCATCATATTCATTTATTTTCTCCTTATTATCTTCAGTAGGATTATTGTTAGCTGCTTCTGTAAAAAGTTTCATATTTATAGTTTTAAAGAATTAAATCACAATTAATTACAACAAGTTTTTATAAATTACCGTTTTTTTAATCCCTTCAAAACCTCCAAGTCCTCCTCAATTTTCCCTTTCGGCGTTTCTAAAATAAAATCTAAATTTTGTAATCTTGGCTCTTTTAAAATCGCTTCAAATCCTTCTGTTCCTATTTTACCATATCCTATATTTTCATGCCGATCAACATGCGAATTAAAATCAGATTTTGAGTCATTACAATGAATGAGCTTTAATTTTTCAAGTCCTATTGTTTTATCAAAATCATCAAATGTTTTCTGAACAGCTTTTTTATTTCTTAAATCATAACCTGAGGCGAAAGCGTGAGCAGTATCAAAACAAACGCCTAAACTATTTTTAGAGATTTCCTTTTCTGCTTCTTTGATAAAATAAGCAATTTCTTCAAAATTGTCGCCCACAATATTTCCAGAACCTGCGGTGATTTCCAGAAGTAGAAACGGGTCGCGACCCTTTTCTACTTCTAATACTTTTATTAACCCCTTAACTAATTTCTCCCGCGCTTCTTTTTCGCCTAATTCTTTCGCGCTCCCTAAATGAGTAACAACCGTTTTTGCTCCCAATAAATCTGCTGTTTCCAGCTCTTTTTTAATTGCTGAAATAGAGCCGTAATAAATTCTATTATTCGCGGAAGCTAAATTTATATAATACGGCGTATGAATATAATAATTTTCTAAATTATATTTCCGACAATTTTTTTTGAAATTATTTATTTTATCTTCTGTTATTTCTAAACTTTTTCCTCCTTGCGGAGATCTGGAAAACATTTGAAAACACTCACAACCGATTTTGTGAGCCCTTTCTGGAGCTTTTTCGATTCCCCCGGCAATTGAAATGTGCGCGCCAAAGTTCATTATTGACAATTTATTTTTCTATATTTTTTAACAAGTTTATGAACTCGATTTCTCATTTTCGTTTTGCTTTTTTCTTCGTCGGAAATTTTCATAAGTTCTCTAAAAAAACCGTCTGATTTTGGATAGTTGCCGTTGTGATTTTCTATATATCTTAAATGGCTTTTTTTGTAAGTGTTTATTCTTTTGTATGGAACTCCGGAAGGCTTCTCTTTATAATATAAGCAAAGTTTGAAAATCCAAAATTCAAAAATATACGAATCCAGCAATCCCTTGCTAAAAAATAAAAATTCATTGGTCATTAAATTCCAAAACCTGAAATACCAGGTAACTACTTTTTTAGGGCTGTCGCATTCCAATGCCCTGATCATAATTTCATCATATTCTTTCGTAAAGGAATTCAAAACATTAATCGTGTTTGCTTGCTGTCCCGTTTCAATTGATTTAGATATTTTTCTTATTTGAAAATAAGAGAATATAACGCCGAGCGTAATCGCAGTACATGTTGCTATTTCTATAAAATCTCTCAAAATACCGTTCATAAAAATTTGGTTAATTAATTTACAATTTTTTTAACATTATCTTTCTAATCTTTTCAACGCTATTTTCTACATTTTCACTTTCCATTTCAAATCCAGAAGCAAGTTTATGACCTCCACCGCCCAAGCTTCTTGCTATTTCAGACACATCAATTCCATGATAGTCTTCGCTTCTCAAGCTTCCTTTAATTTTTTTATCCGCGCTTTCTGTTAAAAGCAGGGAAAACTTTGCATCACTGACGGTGTTGATAATATTAACTAAACCAGACGCGTCTTCTTCTTTCGCGCCACATTCTTCCATATCACTCTTGCTGATATATGACACTGCCATCCCCGTGCTTTTATCTGTCTGAATTCTGCTAAGCGCTTTCCCCCAAAGTTTTATTGCGGGCACATTTTTTCCATTGAATATGTTCTTTGCGATTTTATCTATTCGAGACCCTTTTCTCATAAGCTCTGCTGCGGTTTCAAGTGATTGTGGATCCGTGTTGCTATGTTGAAAACCGCCAGTGTCCGTAAAAATTCCCGTGAGCAAACAGTCGGAAATATTTTTTGTAATTTTTATTCTCATTTTTTTTAAAAGAGCATATATTAAAATTGCCGTAGAAGAAGCTTTGTCGTCTATAATTGACACGCAACCGCGTTCTATTTTGTTTTTTGGATGATGGTCAATTACCAATAAATTATTATGAGAAGAAATAACTTCGTTTATATTATCTATGCCAGTTCTTAGAAAAAAGGCGCAATCTAATAATATGACGAGTTCGTAATGTTTTGGGCTTATTTGATTTTTAATACTTGATACGCTGGTTAAAAATTTAAACACATCAGGAATTTTATTCTTGGAAAAACATTCTACATTTTTTGGCAGAGACAAAAGCGCTTCAGACAAGCCTAAAACAGATCCTACAGCGTCTCCATCCGGATTTTTATGTGTCAGGATTAAAATATTTTTACTGGATTTTATCAAATCAATTGCTTGTTGCATATTTGTTGGAATTAGATCACAAAATGTCATTGCGCCATTTCGTTCGCTACACTCGCTCAGGCTTCTCGCAATGATAGTAAAATTCACAGTTTATTTTCTTCGATAAGTTTGCCAATCTTTTCCACATACTCTCCACTTTTATCAATTATAAACCTAATTCTTGGCAATGGTTTCATGTGTAATTTTCTGTTAAGTTTTCCCTGAATAAAATAAATACTCTCTTTTAGTTTTTTTTCAATTTCAATATCCATTTCATCTGGCAAAACACTTATAAAAACATCCGCATAACGGAGGTCTGCGGAAGTGTCCACTTTAGTTATTGTTAAGATAATATTCTTTGGAAAATCAACATCAGTAAAAATTATTTTCCCGAGCTCCTGTTTAATCAGCTTGTTTATTTTTAAGATTCTTTGAGTCATAAATATAATAGTCATTAGTAACAAGGTTGTTAGCAGTAAGACAAGTCGTTGGCTGTAAGTCATTAGAAATCCTAAGACTTTTGACTTATGATTATTCTTACCGCTAATGACTTTGTTACTTACAGCTAATATTTATATTTTCCTAATTTCCTTTTCTTCTTTATAGGCATTAATTACATCTCCTTCTTCAATAATCACATTACCCGCATAAGTTATCCCAGCATTGTTTCCGACCTTTATTTCCTTCGCTATTTTTTTGTTGGACTGAATTTCTTTGGCTGTTCCAGAACCTATTTTTTCGCCATCTCTCAGTATTTCAAGTAAAGACGCTTTTTCTATTTTTCCGCTTTCAACTTTTGCTCCGATGATCATCTCAATCACTTTTGCGGATTTCTTTCCAGATTTAAAAATCGCAATCACTTTCAAAACTCCTAAATCTGTACGAACAATTTTCGGTTCAAGAATATCAGAAAGATCTTTTTTAATATTATTGACCAATTCGTAAATAATTTTATACATTTCAATGTCAACCTTTTCTTTTTCGGCGAATTTTTTTACTGATAAATCCACACTAACATTGAACCCGATAATTTTTGCTCCAGAGGAACGAGCCATTTTTATGTCAGTTTCTGTTATATTTCCAACTCCCATTTTTAATATTTGAATAGCAACTTCTTCAGACTTTATTGATTCCAAAATTTGGATTATAGCTTCTAATGATCCTTTTACATCTGTTTTAAGAATGATATTAAATTTTTTCAGCTGGTGCGATTTAACTAGCTCTTTTATTCTGGCCGTACTAAGCATTTTGTCTCCAGAAGATTTTTCGCTTTCAAGATCATTAAATTTAGCCGCTCTTTTTTCAGCTGTTAAACGATTCTCTTCGCCGATTAAAAAGGATCCTGCCATTGGAACATCATTTAGCCCTATAATTGTTACGGGCATAGAGGGAGTCGCTTTGTTGACCTTTTTACCGCTAAAATCTTCCATTCGTTTAATTCTTCCCCAGTCATATCCCACACTTACATAATCTCCGTTTGCTAAAGTTCCATTTTGGATTAAGACTGTTGCTACTGGTCCAATTTTAGGATCAAGATGCGATTCAAGCACAAATCCTTCGGCGGAAGAATCTGGATTAGCTTTTGTTTCTTCCATATCTGAAGCCAATATTATCATTTCCAGTAATTCATCAATTCCTTTCCCCGTTTTTGCGGAAACATTTACGCAAACTGTTTTTCCTCCCCAGTCCTCGGGAGCAAGATCAATTTCAGAAAGTTCTTTTTTAACTTTTTCAACATTTTTTTCTGGCTTATCAATTTTATTGATCGCAACCAGAATTGGAACGCCGGCGTCTTTCGCAAATTTCACAGCTTCTTTTGTCTGTGGTTTTACGCCGTCGTCAGCGGCAATAACGATAACTGCCAAATCTGTAATATACGCTCCTCGCTCTCTCATGGAATGGAACGCTTCATGTCCAGGAGTGTCAAGAAAAGTTATTATTTCTCCTTTTTTCTTTACTTGATAAGCGCTAAAATGTTGGGTAATCCCACCGGATTCTCCAGCTGTTACATTAGTTTTTAAAATTTTATCAAGCAAGGTAGTTTTTCCGTGGTCAACATGTCCCATTACAACAACAACTGGCGGTCTTTTTTTTGCTCCCGGACCAAGATTTTTCTTAATTTGTTGTTTTCTTTTTTGCGCTTCTGATTTTATTTTTTTGAGCTCAAACCCAAAATCATCCGCAACAATTTCGGCGGTATCAAAATCTAAGGTCTCGTTAATATTGGCGAATATTTTATTCTCAATAAGTTTTGCTATAAGATCGGTCGTCTTAATATCCATTTTTTCCGCCAACTCTTTCACAATTATATTTTCCGGAACCTCAAGGATTATTTTTTTTGCTTCTTTTTTTTCTGAATCAGTCATTATATTCTTTAATTATTTATTTTGTTAGAAAATTTATAGTAATTTGTGGAAACTCATAGTAATTTGTTGTAATTAATTGTAACAATTAGTTGCAGTGAATTACTATGAATTACTATGAATTACTTTATTTTTATTTGCAATCTTTATCGCCTCCTCCTCCTCTTTTCCTAACGCATATTCAGATTTGCCTTCTTTAATTTCTTTGGAATAAACCCTCACTCCATCCCTCGAATAAAGACCTTGTATAATAACACCGTTTAAAGAATTGTCAAGAAGAGCGATGACAAAGCTTTGATTTCCGCCGACATCGCCAAAGGGATTAAATCTCACAACGCCGACTTTTTGGACGCATTCTGACAAATTACCTTTGATTTTTTTATTGTCTTCAACTATTTTTTTAATCGCGCAATCAATTTCATTCGTTTTTTTTATTTGTTTATAAATTATTCCCTCCAGATCCTTTGCTTCACTACTTGCGAAAAAACTGCGTGTTCTTCTTTTAATTTTTGATAGATTATAGCTAAGATAAATGTTCCATATAAAAAAAACAAGCAAAATAACGCCTGTTAAAAGTAGAACTGTTTCTTGATTTTGATTCATAAAGTTTATTATATCTGTCATTGTTGAAATTTGTTAAAAATAAAACAGGAAGTTGTTTTAAAACTACTTCTATAATAGCTTTTACGCTTAGATAAGTCAATGTATTAATTGGTGGAAAATTTAATTCTGTTTTAACTAAAAAACTCTGGAAAATCCAGAGTTTTAATTTGTGCCGAGAGGCGGACTTGAACCGCCGACACAAGGATTTTCAGTCCTTTGCTCTACCAACTGAGCTACCTCGGCGAAAGAGTTCATAAAGTTATAAAGTTTATAAAGTAGAAAGTTT